>JAYURE010000080.1:0-6278 GCA_043756345.1 Deinococcales bacterium
CCAAGGCGTGATCGAAAGACCAACACCCAAAGCAATGTACTCGGCGCGGTCATGCTCGCCGGGAAGTTGATGCGTCTCAATCGGCTGAATGATCTTCAAGGCCTGCCGGGCGTAATACTCGAGGAAGTCAATCGCCTCGGCGGTTTCACCCTCGGCCTCGGCGTAATTCTTGCCGATCTCGAGCGTCAACAATGCATTGAATTCGAGCTTGCGTTGACGAATGATGCCTGCCGCTTTGACGATGATGGCGACGCGATCCTCGAGAGGTACGCGCTTCCAAGTCTCGAATGCCTTGCCCGCCACTCCAAGCGCAAGTTCGGCATGTTCGATGGTTGCGCTCGAGGTGGTGCCAATCACTTGAGTCGTGTTGCACGGATTCAAGCTGGTGATTTTCTCGCTGGTCGTGATGCGTTCCGTGCCGATCACCAACGGGTAATCCCGTCCGAGTTGCGCCCGGACTTTCTCGAGTGCGGCCTCGTAAGCGGCTTTGTGCGCAGGTTGCGTGTAATCGGTGTAAAGCTCGACTTGATATGCTGAAAGGTTCATGGTTCTCCTTGGACTTGCGGATCAATCTTGAGAATCTGGTTCGATGCGACGCAACCAGTAAAAAGGTTCTTGATGGTGATGCCCAACCGCAATGACATACAGGCAATCAGGATCAATCAAGTAGTACAAGTGATACGGGAAGCCATCCAAACTGGACCTGCGGACGCCGCTCGAATGCACCACCTGGGCCGCCTCTGGAAAATCGCTGATGAATTGGGACCGATCACGAAAGGCCCGCATAAATTGCATCGCACGCCTGGGAGAAGTGCGCCGGTAAGATTCAGCGATTCGTTCGATCTCGAGTTCGGCCTCAGCTTGAAGGAGTGGATTGGATTCGTTGTTCAAGCTCATTGAGTGCATCTTTCAGGGGTCGAAGTTTGGCTGTGCCGTTGCGAATGTTTTGGACACGCCTGGTGATTTCAGCGTCCCACTCTGGGCTGAGTGGAAGGTCGTGTCCGGCGGCTTCGGCCAGGAATTCACTCAGTTCGAGTTGTTCTTCTCGGGTCAACTCGAGTGCTTTTTGTTTCATCTCAACGAGGCTCATGGTCGTATTGTGCTCCTTTGGGTTTGAAAATTTGTGAGTTCAGCAATCTGTGAGTTTAGCCTTTGAACATGCCGCGCAGCACAAAGCCAACGTTCGCGGGCCGTTCGGCGATGCGTCTCGAGAAGTAGGCGTACCAGTCTTTGCCGTAGGGGATGTAGGCACGAACCGTGAATCCTTCGCTTGCCAATCGTTTTTGCAGGTCGCGGCGAATCCCGTAGAGCATTTGGAACTCGTAACGGTCTTTGGCGATCTTGTTTTTCTCGATGTAAACCTGACAGTCTTTGATGATGCTTTCGTCGTGCGTGGCGATGCAGGTGTAATTGCCAAGCTCGAGGTTGCGGTAGACAAGGCGGCGGTATTGCATGTCTACGGTGTGCTTGTCTGGGAAGGCTTCGCTTTCTGGCTCGAGGTACGCACCTTTGACGATGCGTAGGTTTGGTTTCAAATCGGCGATGCTTTCGAGGTCGGCTTCGGTGCGGCGCAGCATCGCTTGAATCACCAGTCCAACGTTCTCAAACTCGCCGCGCAATTCACGGAAAACCTCGAGCGTTTTGGCAACCCGTGGTGAATCTTCCATGTCGATGCGCACGAAGGCGTTGGCGCGTTTTGCTGCCTCGAGAATCTTGCGGGCGTTCTGAATGCCCAGGTCGCCCGGTCGGTCCAACCCGAGTTGTGAAAGTTTGATGCTGGCATAACCGGGAAAGTGTTCAGGTTTGTCTTGCCACGCCTGAAAAGCCCCAATGATCTCGAGGATTTGCGCCGTGAAACCGTTCGCTTCGGCATCCGAGTTGACCATCTCGCCGAGCAAATCCAGAATGCCGTGAATGCCATCCTGCTCGAGCCGTTCGACGGCGGCAATCGCTTCGGGCAGGGTTTCACCGGCCACGAATCGACTGACCGCACCTCGAGCCCGTTCGTGGATTACATTTTTGATCAGTGAATTGTTGGCGATACCGAGCACGGCGCTTCTGTAAAGCCGATCAACGTTGATCATGATTCACCCTCGAGTTCTTCGAGCACAATTTTCTGAAAGCGTCGCACGTGCGCCCGAGCGGATTCCTCGGCGGCATCGGCATCACCGTTCTGAATCTGTTTCAAAATCGCTTGATGCTCGAGTTTGGTTTGGGTCGCCTGATTTGTTTTGCGGGTGATGATTTTGGCGCGGGCTATCGTGTCACGCAGTCCGCGCAAGGAATCTTGAAGCACACTATTTTTGCTGGCGCTGGCAATCGCGGCATGAAACTCGAGATCGGCGGCGGTTTGTGCGGCGTAGTCGTGACTCGGCAGGCGTTCGAGTTGGGCCAAGGTTTTGACCAGTCGGTCCAAGTCTTTCGCGTCGCGTTGTTCGGCGGCAAGGCGTGCCGCCAGACCCTCGAGCGCCTCACGCACGGCGTAGGTTTGAATGATTTCGGTACTCGAGAGTGACCGAACCCGAGCGCCCTTGTTTGGGATCAATTCTACGAATCCATCTTGTGCGAGCCGTTGTACCGCTTCACGCACTGGGGTTCTCGAGACGCCAAGGCTAGCGGCGATGTTTTCTTCGGCGAGGCGTTCGCCACCGGGAAGCCTGCCTTGCACGATCTCGAGTTTTAAGTGCTCGTAAACCTCGGCGCGGATCAGGCCAGGTTTGCTGAATTTGTTTTGACCAATCGGATTTAACATTGTATACAGGATACAGTATCCAGCCTATTTTGCAAGGCCCGAATTGGATTGCCCGAAACGTATACTCGAGCCAGATGACCCCACCATTCCCGCAAGCAGTGCTATTTGACATGGACGGCACAATCCTCGAACCGGTCGAAGATGGACTTCCCGAATTCAAAGCCCATTGGGGCATCGAAGCCGATCAACTCGTGATCCCAAACCTGCATCGATTGCCACCTGAGGCCGCCGAAGCCTTCAGACTGCTCGAGGTTCGGGTTGCCGACCAAAGCGTGCTGCGGGCCGGAGTTCACGAACTGCTCGAGGAATTGCGCACCGCCGGAATCAAAACTGCGCTCGTGACCAACAATGCCGCCTCGAGTGCCAAGACGGTATTGGGCAAACACCGGGTCAGTTTTGATCTTGTGCTTTCACGTGACGATGCCCCGATGAAACCCGCACCGGACATGCTGTTGCTGGCCCTCGAACGCTTGCAATCTTCACCCAGTCATGCCGTTATGGTTGGCGATACGCGCCCGGACCTCGGGGCGGCACGAAACGCCAAGATTCCCCTGTGCGTCTTGTTGGCCGAACCTTGGAACGAACTGCTCGAGCTTGACGAACCTGGCTTTCAAGTCGTGCGTGTCCAAGGGATCGCTGGGGTGCGGGAACAACTTGAGCAGCGATTCTCACTTGCTGTTGCTGTCTGAAAAGCCGAACAGATAACGGTGCCTCGGGGAGAAATTTGTTATACCTAATCGCATGTTAGCGTTCTCAAATCCGTGTTTTCCAAAGGCTCGAGACGATCATTTTCGTGAACCGTCGCTCGAATTTATCTCCTTGAAGTCGCATGAATAGGGCGCTCGAGTCGCTGGGATGGTCAGAACAGTTCAACCTCGAGTACCAGTCGTTTCTCGAGGTGCTTGATTCCGAAGCTCGAGCCGAATTGCAACCCGCTCGGGTGATCGGTGTGGATCGCACCAGCTTTCGGGTACAGACGGCAACTCAACCCGAGGACGCGATTCTTTCGGGCACATTGCTGCATGGTGCTGAGGACCGCCGAATGATGCCGGTGATCGGCGATTGGGTCGTGGCGCAACGCCTGCAAGAACCGATGATGCGGATTGTGCATCTGCTCTCGAGGCGTTCCAAATTTTCGCGGGCGGTTCATGCTGGAACGGTGCAACGTCCGAAGGCCGCGAGCGAACAGGTCATGGCGGCGAATGTCGATACGGTTTTGATCGTTTCGGGATTGGATGATGATTTCGATGTCTCGAGGTTGGCACGGTACGTCAGTGCGGTTCAGATCAGCGGGGCGCGTCCGGTGGTGATCCTCAACAAAGCCGATTTGATTGCCGATCCGAGCGTCAATCTCGAGCAAGTCAAAGCCTTGGCCGCAGATTTGCCAGTTCACCTGCTGACCGCCACCGAAGGTCACGGCCTCGAGCAGCTTGGGATTTACTTTCAGGATGGTTTGACGGTCGCGCTGATCGGTTCGTCCGGCGTGGGGAAATCCACGCTGACCAATCAAATTTTGCAACGTGAGGCGGCGATCACCGGCGATACCCGCGTCTCGAGCCACCATGGAACGCACACAACGACGGCGCGAACCATGTATTTCGTGCCGGGTGGCGGAATGCTGATCGACAATCCAGGTTTGCGCGAGATCGCCATTTGGGACGCGAGCGAGGCAGACTTTGAGGACATCGAAGCGCTGGCGGTGGATTGCAAGTTTCGCAAATGCACCCATACAACGGAGTTCGGTTGCGCGGTTCAGAAGGCGATTCGCAATCGCAAGCTTGATCCCGAACGCTTGCTGGCGTTTCACAAGGCGCGAGGTCTTCAACCATTGCGCGGCAAACGACGCTGAGGACTGTTTTGAGGCGCATGTTACGATAACGAAAGTTAAAGAAGTAAACCGAAACTCGAGATCTTGAGTTTCACGCCCGAATGTCAGCCTGCGCCCGAGCGCATTCGCAGGAAAGCGGTAAACTCGAGCCAAATCATTTCGCCAGAAAGACGCAAGCCAATCACCAGGAGGCCCACATGACCGTCATTGCAGAAAACCCCGCCAGCACCTCGAGCCAAACCAAACGTATCGGACACTGGATCGACGGCAAAATCGTCCTCGGAACCTCCGGTAAATCCAGCCCGGTCTGGAACCCCGCCACCGGCAAAGAACAGGCCCGCCTCGACCTCGCCAGCCTCGAGGAAATGCACGCCGTCATCGAAAGCAGCAAAAAAGCAGCCAAAGAATGGCGGCAAACCCCGCTCTCGAGACGATCTGAAATCATGTTTAAATTCCGCGAATTGATCGACGCGAACCGTCAACAACTCGCCGAAATCATCAGCCTCGAGCACGGCAAGGTGCCAAGCGACGCGATGGGCGAAATCGCCCGTGGCCTCGAAAACGTCGAATTCGCCTGCGGCATCCCGCAACTCTTGAAGGGCGGATTCTCAGAACAGGTCTCTCGAGGCGTGGATGTTTACTCGATTCGCCAACCGCTAGGCGTCGTCGCGGGCATCACGCCGTTCAACTTCCCGGCGATGGTGCCAATGTGGATGTTCGCCAACGCGATTGCTTGCGGTAACGCCTTTATCCTCAAGCCGTCCGAAAAAGACCCCAGCGCCGCACTGTTCATGGCCGAATTGCTGCAACGCGCCGGACTGCCCGATGGCGTCTTTAACGTCGTTCAAGGCGATAAACTCGCGGTCGATACGCTGCTCGAGCATCCCGATGTCGCCGCGATTTCGTTTGTGGGTAGCACGCCGATTGCCAAGTACATTTACGAAACCGGCACAAAGAATGGCAAGCGCGTTCAGGCGCTCGGTGGCGCTAAGAACCATATGCTCCTGCTGCCCGATGCCGATGTTGAGATGGCGGCAGATGCGGCAGTCTCGGCGGCTTACGGGTCTGCCGGTGAACGCTGCATGGCAATCTCGGTCGTGCTGGCCGTCGGTGATATTGCCGACCCGATGATCGAAGCTTTGAAAGTTCGCCTGCCGAAAATTGTTGTCGGACCCGGAACCGATCCCAAAGCCGAAATGGGACCGTTAATCACCCGAGAGCACAAAGAAAAAGTTGCCAGTTACCTCGAGAGCGGCCAAGCCCAAGGTGCGACGCTGGTCGTCGATGGCCGCGAATCCCCCGAGGCCAAAGGCGACGGCTACTTCCTCGGTGTGAGCCTGATGGATAACGTCACGCCAAGCATGGATTCGTACCAGAACGAAATCTTCGGACCAGTCTTGCAAGTCGTGCGAGTTAAGACCTACGAAGAGGGATTGAAACTGATCAACGACAATCAATTCGGCAATGGCACGGCAATCTTCACTCGAGACGGCGGTGCGGCCCGGCAATTCCAGTTTGATGTCAACGTCGGCATGGTCGGCATCAATGTGCCGATTCCGGTTCCGGTCGCGTACTACAGCTTCGGCGGTTGGAAGGCCAGCCTGTTCGGAGACACGCACATGTACGGCCCGGAAGGAATCAACTTCTTCACCAAGGGTAAAGTTGTTAGCGCCCGTTGGCCCGATCCGGCAACCAGCA
>JAYURE010000081.1:0-2294 GCA_043756345.1 Deinococcales bacterium
AGCATCATGGTCGGAACCGGCAAGGCCGCCGAGATGGGCATTCTGTTCCGCAAAGGTCAGGCGTTGCAATCGCTTCAAGAGACTCAGGTAATCGCGCTCCGGTCGCTCGAGCCATCGTTCAAGCGGCACAAGGAATCACGCTCGAGCAAGTCGAAGGGTTCGAGAACATTCCCGGATTTGGTGTCCGTGCTCGAGTCTCCGATCTGACTGTGATGGTCAGAGCCGACCGGATGATGCTTCAAAACGGAATCGATGTCAGTACATTCTCGAGCAAATCGAAACGGCTTGGCGATCAAGGCAAAACACCGCTCTACGCCGCCATTGACGGCAAACTCGCCGCAATCATTGCGGTGGCCGATCCGATCAAAGAAGGATCGCTCGAGGCTGTCCGGGCGTTACACAAACTCGGTTTTAAGGTCGCCATGATCACCGGGGACAACGCACGAACCGCGCAGGCGATAGCCAGGCAACTCGAGATTGATGACGTGCTCGCCGAGGTGCTACCGCAAGGAAAATCCGATGCGATTCAAACCTTGCAGGCTCGAAGTCAAAAGGTCGCCTTCGTCGGTGACGGCATCAACGACGCACCCGCGCTGGCCCAAGCCGATGTTGGTATGGCGATAGGCACGGGAGCCGACATCGCCATCGAAACCGCCGATGTGATCCTGATCTCTGGCGATCTGCGCGGCGTGCCAAACGCGATAGCCCTGTCTCGAGCGACGATTCGCAACATTCGCCTGAATTTGTTCTGGGCCTTCGCGTACAACATCGTGCTGATTCCGGTCGCGGCTGGCGCACTCTATCCATTCCTCGGCTGGACTCTAAATCCAGTTTTGGCGGGCGCGGCGATGGGCCTCTCGAGCGTTTTCGTGCTGACCAATGCGCTGCGTTTGCGGAGCTTCAAAGCGCCATTGATCGGCGGCGGCTCGAGGGCGGGAGCAGGAGAGGCGAGCCTCTCCCCTACGGTTCTTGGCTCGATTTAACGGGTGAGTTCGGTGATCAATCCTGGACGCACACCGAGGCCCATCGAGGCGTCGATCACCGCGCCATGCAACGGTGTCGAGTATCCCGACGCGAGGAAGACGACAATATTTGCAATCTCCTCGGGTTCGATCAATCGGCCTTTTGGCATGGATCGAATGAATGTCTCGCGCTGCTCGAGCGTCATCAGATTGAGCGTGCTGACCTGAAACATTCCGGTGTTTGTGGCACCGGGGCAGATGGCGAAAACATCAATCATCGAGTCCGTCAATTCTGCCGCGAGTTGGCGGGTCATGAAGGCTACAGCAGCTTTGCTCATTCCGTCGGAAATTTGAAAACCGGGAAAGGTTTGAATACCGCCACCAACGGAAGCAATGTTGATGATTTTCAGTGCGTGATCTGTGGCGCGATTTTTCATTGACTCGAGAAAAGCTTGACACATTTTCAAGGTTCCATCGGCGTTGATGGCGAACATCGCGGAATCCTGCGAGGCGCGGTCATCTGCATACGCCGAAACTGTGACCGAACCAACCGCCGCATTGTTGACCAAAATATCCACACGACCCCAACGCTCAAGCACCCCTCGAAAACAGGTTTGAATCGAAGTGTTGTAACGCAAATCCAAGGCATGAGCAGAAAGGTAATCGGGATTCTGAATCACGATCTCGAGCGCGGCAGATTCAAGTTCTTGCCCATCGGCGTAGGTAAATGCAACCCGAGCACCATGCGCGAGAAGTAACTGAACACAGGCAGAACCAATCCCACCGAGACCGCCCGTGACGAAGGCAATCTTGCCACGCAACGATGGTTGACAATCCAAAACTCGAGGTGATGAAGGCTGCACAATCACAGTTTACGGTGCGGCTCGAGTCCGTAACGACAACACGATCCACTGTTTTCGCGTACACTGCGGCAAATCAACCCTGAGATAACCCGGAGAAACCCATGAAACGCAGCGAGATCAACCAAATCATCCGCGATGCCGAGCACTTCGTTGCGGCACAACAATTCCACCTGCCACCATTTGCCCGCTGGACAGCTAGCGATTGGAAAACAAAGGGCAATGAAATCCGAGAAATCACCGAGAACAGCCTGGGTTGGGACGTGACCGATTTCGGGCTGAACGATTTTGCGCACAAAGGCGTTTTGCTGTTCACGATTCGTAATGGAACGCTATCCGAACTGGCTCGAGGAACCGGCAAGGTGTACTGCGAAAAAATTCTGGTCTGCCAACCGGAACAGCTTGTGCTGCACCATTTTCACAAAGCCAAAACCGAGGACATCATCAACCGGGGCGGCGGACGGCTCGAGAT
>JAYURE010000082.1:0-2292 GCA_043756345.1 Deinococcales bacterium
AAGCGCGTCATGACCCCAGAAGCGCCCGTCACGAACGGTGTGGCCGTCAACTCGAGCCCGAGCGCGGGTCGCAATTCGTTGATGGCCCGCACGCCCGCCGAGGCGCGATAGCGGTGCGATTCGTCCATCAGGAGCACCAAGTCCGACAGGCCCGAGAGGTACTGAAAATACCCTTCGCCCAACACCTCTTGAATCTGTTTGATGCGTGGTTCCTTGCCGCCACGCACTTCGGAATTGATTTTGGAAATGTTGAAGACATTGATGCGAACCTGCGTGAAAAACCCGGCGCTCGACCAATCCGTTTGCGCGTAATTGTCACCCGTAATCACCAATGGTGCTTCGTTGGCGAACCGTGCCAAGCCTTTGAAAACGTACTTCTTGCTACCGGGCGTGAAATCCTGAATCAACTTGTTGTAAATCGTCAGGTTTGGCGCGAGCACAAAGAAATTTTGCACCCCGTACACCAAGTTCAGGTACGCAATGAACGCACCCATCAGGCGTGTCTTGCCAACACCGGTGGCCAAGGCAAAACACAACGAAACAAATTCGCGTTCGAATTCGGTCAGACCAGCGAATTCGGACCGCAGCGCCTCGAGTGCGCCCGACACGTCACGTGAAGCGTTCTTGGTCACGAACGGTTGAAACCTGATGCGTTTGAGCGCCCGGCACAAAATCCCAAGCGCCTCGCGTTGCGGTTGGCGCAAACTCAAGCGGGCAGCGATTTCTTTGGCGGTGTCGTCCAACTCGAATGCGGCGTTCATACCGGACCATCCGAGGCCGCATCGAACAACGAAGTCAAATCCGTGTCCTTGCCTGAACGTTTCAACCTCGAGCTTTTCATGGCCGCCTCGAGACTCTCCTCGGTTTTGGGGTCCATCATCGGCAAGTTTTGCACCCGAAGGCTGTAATCGTCTTTGCCCCACTCGCACTTGTGCAAGATCGCGTGCGGTATCTTCTTGACCGTCAGGTTCGTGAATGCTTTCGGGTCTGCGTCAAACGCGCTGCACATCACCAACAGCGAACGCTCATCGCCGACATCACCTGAAAGCATCAGCAATTGCGAATGCGTCAGGTGTTGCGTGGTCACGTACAAGAAATCCCGTTCGGTGCTGCGCCCATGCATCCAGTATTCCTCTTCGCTGCTCGAGGGCGAGTAAATAAACCCCTCGAGTTTGCAGAGCGCCTCGGCCAGCATTTCCGCGTTGAATTCCGGGTTGATGATTTCTTGTCCATGCCGGTCTTTGACGATCAGTGTCGGGGCCAGTTTGAAGTATTGGAATCCACCCCCGCCCGTCCAACCGACACTGTGCGTGATCCCACCGCCGTCCGTTCCGTCGATCACTTTGCGAAGCCTGGGAATGATGTGCGTGTGAGCGGTCTCTTGAAGTTCGACCATGACCC
This sequence comes from Deinococcales bacterium, assembly GCA_043756345.1. Lineage (GTDB taxonomy): Bacteria > Deinococcota > Deinococci > Deinococcales > JAAFIG01 > JANOWZ01. Next base: position 1,402 of record JAYURE010000082.1, read on the forward strand.
AACGCCGCCCCATTTTGTGAGCCACCGCGCCAGTCGTGCCAGAGCCAGCGAAAGAATCCAAGACGAGATCACCGGGATTCGTAGCAATCTCGAGAATCCGTTGTAAAAGCTCTTCTGGTTTTGGAGTGTCAAAAAATGTTCCTTCTGGTAAAAACGTTTTTTGGTGAGCTTTCGCTTGACGCATTGTTGTCAAATCATTCCAGATTGTTGGATACGGTCTTTCAGGACTTTCAGGAGCATATTCTCGAGTGTACGGTGTCCATCGTTCTTGGTTTGCAACAAATCTGAGCTTCCAAATCAACTCATTTTTTTCTAATAATTCAAAAACTTTTTCTTTTCCGGCAGCCCAGCGTGCTGGGCTGCCGTCATCATGTATTGGTAGAACCTCTGTACCATCAGGGGCAGGAATCGAAAAATACATTGATGGTCTATCTTCGCGGCGACTATTTTTCCCATTTTTTTTCAGAAGCCGATCTCTAAACCTGACTCCATCTTCACCAACACTCCCGTAGGCATCGGCAATTTTTGGATCTACTTTTCTTTTGAGCTTAATTTTTTCGAAGGATTTTGAGTAGCAAAAAATGTATTCATGGTCCGGCGTAATCGAAACTTTATTGTCGTTTGGGCTATCTACTTTTCTCCAAAGAAAGGTAGCTACAAAATTTTTTCTTCCAAATATTTCATCACATAAAACTTTCAAATATTGTGCTTCGTTGTCATCAATCGTCATCCAGATTGTTCCATCATCGCTCAACATGCCTTTCAACAATTCCAAACGGTCACGCATCATGCTCAACCACAAACTGTGCTCGAGACCATCGTCGTAATGCTCAAAGGCGCTGCCGGTGTTGTACGGCGGATCGATAAACACGCACTTGACCTGACCCGCCA
>JAYURE010000083.1:0-6270 GCA_043756345.1 Deinococcales bacterium
GGGTTCGATCTCGGTTCGCAATGATGATTTGAACGCCCAAGCTGGGTTCGATCCCAAACCGGCTTCACCGGTTGCGTTGCCTGCAACAACAAGCTGGAAGACCGACACCTTCAGCGTGGCAAACACCTATTCAGGACCCCTTAGAGACAATCAAATTCCTGTGCGAAGCGTTCTTGATGCTCGAGATCAGCTTATCGTGGCGGCAAACGAACACATTGATTGCGGGTTTTTCCCACCGGCTGATTGCGGTGCAAAAGACGAGTTTGAGTTTGCTTCGGTCCAGAAGTTAAGCAACCAAACGCGAATCTGGGCGCATCAGATCGGCTTGGGTCAGAAACGCACCCGAATCACGGGAATGGTTTTGGATTCAAAGCAGAACATTTACGTTTCTGGCGAGACACGAAGCGATCTGGATCAGGTTTCGCTGCGCGGTGAATCGGATGGATTTTTGATCAAACTCAACCTGGACGGGAAACGTCTTTGGACCCGTCTGATCGGTGCTTCGGGGCGCGAGGGCATCACTGGGATTGCGCTGGATGCTCAAGACAACATTTACGTGACTGGCTCGAGCGATCAAGAGGTTAGCGGCTTGCGTGTTGCGGGCCAACAGGATCAATTCTTGATGGCGTTGAATCCTAATGGGCAGCATCTTTGGACAACCATGTACGGCTCGAGTGGGAACGAAACAGCGACCCAGATCGTGGTGTTGGGTCAGAAGATTTACGTTCGAGGCGAAACACCGATTGATCCAACAGTGTATTCGAGTTCTTCTTTCAATACTCGCTATCATGTTGCCCAGTACCATTTGAATGGTCGGTTCGATTGGGTTCGTACATTCGATGAGTTTGAGCTTATTGGTCCATTGCTGGTCAACGATGCCATCGTGATTGGCTTCAAAAAGTACCTTGAGACAACGGCTCGAGTGATTCAGTACGGCACAGATGGCATGGAGCGATGGACCTATCGTCTGCCGAACGCTTCCCTGAGCGATCTGAAAGTCAATGCCGCCGGTCTGTGGCTTGCCGGTCAGGCTCGAGTGCAGCCAAACAAAGCCTTGCTGCAAGAATCCGCGTTTCCAGATAAGTGCGGTTCAAGCGACATTTGGGATGGTTTTGTGATTCATCTGGATGCGGCTGGGCTTTTGAAGTCTGCGGCTTACGTGATTCAAAGTTCGGATTTGAAGGATGCACCTTCAGATCTGAAGTGCGGGGCCAGCATCACCCTGAGCCTTGATCAGAAGCAGCAGGTGCTCGCACTGGTCAGTTACGCGCATGGCGATGGGCCGGTTGGTAATTTTGGCGATTCGCAGATGGTTTTCAAGTACACCAACGAAGGTCAACGTGTCGGTGGCGTTTCCCTCGGTGGCAGCGGAGGCGAGGACGGCTACACGGGTTTTTCTGATCCATTGAGCACCTCGAGTCACCTGATTTTTCCGGTCTCTGAGGCCAACACGAACACTGGTTCGTATCAATTCTATTTGCGGGTTGTGCAGAAACCATAAGCCTCGTTAGGCTCAGGGCATGAACCTCGAGTTCCAACCCGTCCATACCAGCCTTGAGCCTTGCCTGGACTTGATGCGGGCATATTACGAATTTGACGGCATCGAATTTGATCCAACTCGAGCAAGACGGGCGCTCGAGCAAATGGTCCGTGAAGACCACGGGCGGGCTTGGATTGTCGAACTCGAGGGGAAAGCCGCCGGGTACGTGATCGTGCTGTTCAGTTTCAGCCTCGAGTACGGCGGGCGCGTGCTCGAGATTGACGAGTTGTTTGTCTCTGCCGAATTTCGTGGGCACGGTTTGGGCCGGACCATCCTCGAATTTGTTGAGGCTGAAGCCCGAACGGTGGGCGCGATTTTGCTGACCCTCGAGACGGAATATGCGAACGAAACGGCGCAAGCCTTTTATGGCAAGCATGGCTTTACAGAAGTGGAGCGACGGGTCATGCGCAAACGGTTGTGAGTCTGAATTCCCAATCAAGTTCTTTCTGTTTGGCACGCCAAAAATGCACAATCTTCGGCTGTCCTGGGCCATAGAATTGTATGAGGTCACATTTCACCCTGCATGCACAAACCAGGAACCGAAGTGCGCCTCGAGAACCCATGCCACCCACCGACCGAACCCTAAAATCCAGACTGCGTGAACTCGAAGCTATCGAGGCGATCACGCGCAGTTTGCGTGACGCGCAAACCAGTGACGAAATTGCGCAAATGCTGGTCTTGGAAACCGTGCAACTGATGCACTCAGGTCATGCCGCTGTGCTGCTCGAATTTGAGGACGGACGGCTCTGGCCTCGAGCCTCACACGGCTTGTTCGCGCCAGTGTCACCATTCGCGGTTGTCACCAGCGGTCCTGGCATCGATGCGTTGCGCATCGGCGAGGTCATTTACAGCGACGAGGCCTTGAGCGAAGAAAGCCTCGGCGATCCCTTCAGTTTCGCCACGCCCGGACACGCGCAACTGTACGCGCCAATGCTGACCTCGAGCGGCAAACCTTTGGGCGTCCTGATCAGCGCTCGAGATTTGGAGATCAGCTTTGATGACCTCGACAACCGCATGCTCGGATTGATCGCTGAAACCGCCGCACTCGCACTTGAACGGGTCAGAGCACTCGAGCACCTGCAAAGCCAGGTCTTTGAAAGCCAAGCGCTGCTCGAGATTTCACAACTGCTCGAACAGGCCGATGAAAACGCGATTCCGCAGGCACTCGAACGGATCATGACCCTGGTGGCCGCCGATGTTGTGACCATCACCGAAAAGCGATCTGGTTCGATTCGTGTTCTTCACAGCGCTGGAACGCCCAACCATGGCCTGCACAGCTTCCTGCAACGCGGCCTGAGCATGCTCGAGGCTGAAGGACTGCAACTTCCACATTCCGGCACGCTCGAGTTATCCGACACCGATCCTCATCCCGCTGCCGCCCTGATGCGCAGCGCGGGCGTCAAAACCGTGTACACCGTGCCATTGCAGCACGATCCGTACCGAGGCATGGCCGTGTACCGCCTCAAACGCCGCGAACCATTCACTGGAGCGCAACGTCGCTTGCTCGGCGCGGCGGCACCGACACTCTCGGCGCTGCTCTCGAGGTTGGACCGCCTTCAGGCACTCGAGGCGGCCCATGAGGGCGCACTGCGGGCGATTGGCATGGCACTCGAGTTGCGCGACCATGAAACTGGAGGCCACACGGATCGCGTCACACAACTCGCGGTACGGTTGGCGCAGAGGCTCGAGTTACCGTCAGAACGCATCAAATGGGTGCGTTGGGGCGCGTACCTGCACGACATCGGCAAGTTCGGGGTGCATGACAGCATCCTCCTCAAACCTGGTCCGCTGACGCCCGAGGAACGCCAGATGATGCAGGGTCACGCGCAATCCGGCTACGATCTGGCCGCCGACCTGCCCTTCCTGCCCGAAACCGTGCGTCTCGTGGTGTTGCACCACCATGAACGCTGGGACGGTAAAGGCTACCCGCGCCAGATTGCAGGCGAAACCATTCCGCTCGAGGCCCGAATCTTTGCCGTCTGCGATGTCTTCGATGCCCTGACCAGTTCCCGACCATACAAACGCGCCATGAGCATCGAGCGTGCGCTCGAGGAGCTATTCATTTCGGCAGGCAACGGCCATCTCGAACCGAGGTTGGTGCAGTCGTTCAAAGAAATGCTTCTGGGTGAACCTTGCACGGATTCACAGCAGTTTCAAACAGACCCAATGCAAGCAGACCCAATGCAAGCAGAACCAGTCACAGCCGAAAACATCAACTAACCTGCCTCAACCCCGAAAGCCCGCCCGACGCGCCGAACGTTGCGAAGGCAACGCCTCAAGGTGCTTAGCGAGTTGCTCAAGCGAACGCAAATTGTGCACCGGCAAGAAATCATCCACAAATGGGAGCGCCGCCAGCAAGCCTCGAGTCTGGGGTTGAAACCCCAGCGTACCGATCAACGGATTGAGCCAGATCAGCCGATGACAGGTTTTTTGAAGGCGCTCCATCGCCTTGCCCAATTGCGCCGGATCGCCCTGATCCCAACCGTCCGAAATCACCATCACCACGCTGCCGCGCCCGAGGACACGCTTCGCCCATTGCCGATTGAACAGCGTGAAACTCTCGCCAATCCGAGTTCCGCCCGACCAATCACGCACGTCCTTACCAACCTGATCCAGAGCACTGTCCACATCTTTGCGCTCGAGGTTTTTCGTGATTCGCGTCATGCGGGTTCCAAACGCAAACACCTCCACTTTGCGCCGTTGCCCACGCCGCGACGCCTGCGTAACCGTGTGCATAAAATGCAACAACATTCTCGAGTACCGTTCCATGCTGCCCGACACATCCGCCAGCACAATCAAAGGACGAGGTTTGGTTTTGCGATCCCGCCACTCGAGCCGCAACCACTCGCCATCGTGCTTGAACGCCTGTCGCATGCTGCGCCGCCAATCGAGTTGCTTGCCTCGGGCCGCCGCCTGAAGTCTGCGCGTGCGACGCTCGCCCACCTGCCAGGTGAATCGCGTCAAGAGTTTTCGTGCCGCCTCGAGTTCCGTCGGACGCATGATGTCAAAACGCTTGGTTTTCAACACCTCATCGGTCGAAAACGTCAACGACCGGTCCAACAATTCTTGAGGCGGACCATCCGGTTGGGACTCATTGCTCGAGCCCGGTTCACGCACCTCGGCGGGACGTGCAGGATTCTTTTTTGGCGGCGGAAGTTTCATCTGATTGATCAACTCATCAGGAATCCCACCCATGCCCAACTCGCGCCAGAATTTCACGAACGCAACCTCAAACCTCTGAATGTCCTCACGCCTGCACACCAAGCAAGCCCGAGCCGAATCTTTAAACGCCACCGGATTCACCACCGAAATCTCCGCCAACGCCTGAGCGAACAACGCCGTCTGCGAAGGCGTCACCAGCACGCCAGCCTCGCGCAATTCCCTCGAGAATTTCACGGCATGACCCACCAACTGTCCGCCCGAAATCTCGAGCTTCGATTCCCAAGTCATGCAAGTCCACTCGAGGCGAGGGCGAAGCATGCTTCGCCCCTACGAAAAGCTTTGCCACACAATACGTTCATACCGGTTGCGCTCGAGCCAGCAAATCTTGCGCCGCCGCCCGAGCACGCACGATGTCATCCTGGTACTTCAAGAGTGCACCCATCGTGTCCTCTATTCGCCCAGGCTCGAGGCTGGTGACATCCAAGGCCATTAAACTTGCAGCCCAATCCAGTGTTTCCGCGATCCCCGGAGCCTTGTACAACTCGAGCGAGCGCAACTCCTGCACGAACGCCACAACCTGCTTTGAAAGCACATCAGGAATCCCCGGCACTTTCTCGAGCACAATTCGCAATTCCTTCTCGAAACTCGGGTAATCGATCCAATGGTATAAGCAACGGCGTTTGAGCGCATCATGAATCTCTCGAGTCCGATTGCTCGTGATGATCACGACCGGTGGAATCTCCGCACGAATCGTACCGACCTCCGGCACGCTGATCTGCCATTCGGACAAGAACTCGAGCAGGAACGCCTCGAACTCCTCGTCCGCCCGATCCAACTCATCGATCAACAACACGGACGCCTTCCCATCGTGCGCCTCGAGCGCCTGCAACAAAGGACGCTTGATCAAAAACTCACTCGAGAAAACCTCGCGCTTCACCGCATCCGTGTCACGAGAACCACTCGCCTCGAGCATCCGAATCTCGAGCATCTGCCGCTTGTAATCCCACTCGTACACCGCCGAACTGACATCCAAACCCTCGTAACACTGCAAACGAATCAACCTCGAACCCAACAAGTTTGACAACACCTTGACGATCTCCGTCTTGCCCACACCCGGCTCGCCCTCCAAGAACAACGGACGGCCCAATTTCAACGCCAAAAACACTGCCGTCGCCAACGGACGGTCCGCAATGTACTGATGCGACTCCAGCGCCGAAAGCACTTCATCAATGGATTGAGGTTGCATGCGAGCAGTCTAACGGGAAGGGCGGCGGGATGATCGATGCGAGAAGAACAAAACCGGTGTTCGTGTCTCGAGGGTGGGAGGTGGTGGAAACGTGGTGGAACTCCCACCGTCACCTGTCTTGACCCTGAAACCAGCACCTTACGGGCTTGGGTCGCTTCGGTGCCACCTCCCTCAGAGAGGGAGGTAAACGTCAACGTCAAGATCAAAATCAAGCTCGAGCCTTTGACTTTGCCCTTGATCTATACCTCCCTCTAAGAGGGAGGGCGCTGCTGAAAGCAGCCGGGTGGGAGTGTGCGCCCAGCCGGTTGCTCACTGCTCCCCT
>JAYURE010000084.1:0-2291 GCA_043756345.1 Deinococcales bacterium
AAGTCAGTGTGCGGAAGTGCATTGGAATGACACGCTTCGGTTTGATGGACTTGATCGCCGTCTCGAGGTCGTCAAGCTCGAGTGTTGGGTGTCCACCCGCCAACACGAGCAGCACATCAACACCAGCAAAAAACTCGAGTTGTGATTCTGTCAAAGCATTTCCGATATCGCCCATGTGACCAATGCTGATGCCATCAACGGTCATGCGATACATTCCGTTTTGATCCGGGTGATGCTCACGGTGATTGACTGCCTCCATCGCCTCGACGGCCGTAAACCTGACACCATGTTCGACTCGAGCCAATCCGCTGCGTGCCAATTCGAGCGCGTTGATCGTGATGTGCTCGCCGGGAATCAAATGTTCGTTGCAGTGGAACGAATCGTTATCGCTCGAGATCACAACCACATCGGCGGGTTCGGTGAATGCTTTGTAACCGGCGGTACGCGGGTCGTAAGGATCGGTGATGATGCTCGAGCCAGAATTGCTGGTGATGCGGAAACTGGCGTGACCGTACCATTTGAGTTTCACAGGCTTCCTTGCGGCAAGAGCATGATTTTGGCATCCTCTCGAGACTCGAGGCGTTTAAAGGCGGCGATGCCGGTCTCGAGCGGCAACCGTGCGCTGACCATCGGACGCAAATCCAATCGGCCTGAGGCCATCAAGCGAATCACGTTCGGGAATGTCCCATGTCCGCTGTGTCCGAGCGAGCCTGCGAGTTGCACACCGCGCACTTGGTACGCCTCGAGCAGTAAGGGCGTGGGTTGTTCGGAGCGCCCAATGTGAATCACGCTCGCACCGACCGCCAGACCGCTTGTGAGTGGGCTGAGGGTGCGTGAGGGAGCGCCCGCCGCCTCGATCACGAAGTCAACGCCACGGTTTCCAGTCAGGCTCAGCAGCGTCTCGTTCAGATTCAAATCTCGAGGATCGAGTGCCGTGGTCGCTCCGAGCGTGCGGGCCATCTCGAGGCGACGGGCGGAGATATCAAAAGCGATGATCTGCGATGCACCGGCGGCTCGAGCGAGCGCAATCGCGGCCAGTCCAATCGGGCCGCCACCGAAAACTGCGACATCATTTCCGGGCTTCCAAGTATTCAGTCGGTTGAACATCGCGTGATAGGCAACCCCAGTCGGTTCGACCATCGCGCCGAGAATCAACGCCTCGTTTTCGTCACCGATGCGTTCGGCAATCTCACTGATTTTGTAAACGAATTTCGCTTTGACCGCGATCCGTTCCGCCATCGCTCCCGGCGTGGTGAATCCGAGTTCCTCGATGCGATTGCAGTGATTGACCAGCCCGCGACGACACGAATCGCAAGTGCCGCACCAATGGACCTCTTCGCTCGTGACCAGATCTCCAACCTCAAGGTCGCGCACGTCTCGGCCCACTTCAACAATCCGTCCGCTGAATTCATGCCCGAGCGTGTTTGGAAAGGCGGTCAAGCCCGGATAGAGCATATAACCATCCTGGCCGGATTCGTACATGTGCATGTCTGAGCCACAAATCCCAACGGCGCTGACGGCGATCATGACTTGATCGGGCGCAAGTTCTGGATCACCAATTTTGGCGTACTCGAGCCGAGGATTGTACCAAACCATCGAACCGGTCGTGACGATGCGCGTCTCGAGTTCTCGGGCTGAAAAAGCATATTCGGGTTTGGGTTTCCAATCGGCGAGTAGACGAAGTGCGTTCATGGGTTCTCCTGGATTGAGTCTGTGAATGATCGTGACTGGTTGCCATTATGATATACGCGACCTCGAGCGAATCGAGCAAATCCTGCGCGATCACGTCAGACATTTACGGGCCACTCGAGAAGGAGTTATTCATGCTGCGTGGCATCATCCCGATTTTGCTGGTTCCCTTCGATGCCAGCGGTGACATTGACGAGATCAGTTTGCGCCGCGTGGTGCGTTTTGAACTCGCGGCTGGCGTGCATGGCATTGGCATCAATGGCTTCGCATCCGAGGCGTACAAACTGACCGATGTTGAACGCGAACGCACCGTGCAGATCGTGGCGGATGAAGTGGCGGGTGAAGTACCATTGGTGATCGGGATTGCTCCGGGCGGCACCCGAGCCGCGCAGCATCAGGCCCGAGGTTTTGCGAAGTTCAATCCGGCGGCGTACATGGTTTTGCCACCCGCGACGTTTGACAATGGACCTCGAGCCTTGGTCGATCATTACGTCAGGCTCGGCGAGATTCTGGATGCACCAATCATGGTGCAGCAATCGCCGCACATTCCGATGTACGCGCATTGTTTACTCGGGGCTGAACATTTGGCAGAGATGGCGAAC
>JAYURE010000085.1:0-19554 GCA_043756345.1 Deinococcales bacterium
AGATGTTCAAACGCGATTCTCAAGGCTCCCTCGAGCAATGACTTTCGATACCAAGTTTGCATTTGCGCCGCCCCGTCCGGGTTGATCCAAACCAAGCGCATCAAGCCAGCCTCGAGCGTGCCAGCCAACGCTGGACAAGTTTCGCCACCCTTGCCCCAGAAGCGCCAACTCGAACCGACCGCCTCGCAACGGACCTCGAGCGCCCGGACTTTGGTTCTGAAATCGAACTCGAGCGGCGCACCGTACTTGATCGAGTACAACTCGAAAACCCGATCTTGCGCTCGAGCCTCCTCACGTTTTTGGCGCACAAATTCTCGGGTCGTCAAACCGCCACGCAAAAACATCACATCCCAATCCACAAGGCTTTCCTCGAGCAATTGCAATTCCTGTTCAAGATTCAGGCCGCGTTTGGCGGGCTTCTCGAGTTCATCCTCGAAGATTCTGGCCGGATCGAGCCGATTGCGTTCGCCACGACGGGCGCGTTCATAACCCTCAAATCCATTCTCGAACTCGATCAAATTGCCATGTTCAATACCCAGGACCCGAGTCGCCACGGCCTTCGCAAAACTCCGGTCGTGCGTCACGAACAAAACGCTGCCCGGATAGGCCAAAATCGCATCCTCGAGCAATTCCAGGACTTCTACATCCAAATGGTTCGTCGGTTCGTCTAACACCAACAGGTCGGCGCGAGTTGCGGCAATCAAAGCGATTCCTGCGCGGGCGCGTTCACCGCCGGATAGTTCTCGAGGAAACTTCGGCCAATCTTCCGGGCGGAAACCGTACCGACCCAGCAATGCTCGTGCCGCCGATTCACCGATGCGTTCCGAAAGTTGTTCGAGAATCGCTCGATTCGGATTCAGCCCGTGATACGTCTGATCGAAGTACGCGGGTTGTACACCGTCCGAAAACCGAATTTCGGGCTCGAGCAATTTGGTTTCGTTCCCAACCTCGAGCACGATTTGCGGATCGGGCGCAATCTCGCCGAGAAGAATCCTCAAGAGTGTCGTTTTGCCAGCACCGTTCGGGGCCAGCAGCGCGATCCGATCACCGACCCGAACCCGAATGCCAGCGTCTGCGAGGATCATCCGCTCGCCGTAATGTTTAGACAGGTGCTCAGCCTTGACCAACACCCGCGCCCGCGCCTTGCCCGCCTCGAGTGACATCGCAATTTTGCGCTCACGGATCGGAGCCTCCACTGCCTGACCTCGAGCCCGTTTCGCCCGAGCCTCAATCGCCTTGGCACGACGCGCCAATTTGTCGTTGTTCTTGCCCCATTGCGCCACCCGTTTCGCCGCGCTCTCGAGCCGTCCGACCTCAAACCGACCGAGACGCGATTGTTTCGCCTGAATTCTTCGCGCCTCCAACCGTTGCGCCCTAGCCTTCGAGTAACCGCCCTTGTACACCGTCAAAGCGCCGCGCTCGAGATGCCAGGTTTCTCGAGCTACCGCATCCAACAAGGCCCGGTCATGTGAAACGATCAGCAACGCGCCCGGATATTCACGCAATCGGGTCTCGAGCCATTCACGCATCGCAATGTCCAAATGGTTTGTCGGCTCGTCCAGCACCAGCACGTCCGGTTCCTCGCACAAGGCGCAAGCGAGGGCCAAGCGCGTGCGTTCGCCGCCCGAAAGTGTGACCGCCTCACGCTCGAGAAAATCATCCAAGGCCAACGCATGAACCGCCGCCATCGCCCGAGATTCGGCGCTGTACCCGCCCGCCCGTTCAAACGCCTCGAGCGTGCGCGACCATTCGAGCGCGACCGCCTCATCCGAAAGGTTCGGCTCGAGTTCTCGCAATTTTGCCTCGAGCGAACGCACGTGATGCAAACTCGAACGCAAAACCTGGGTCACACTCTGGCCCGGAATAAAACTTGGATCTTGCTCGAGCGCCCCGATCCGCGTGTCCGGCGCAACCTCGAGTTCCCCGGAATCGGGGCGAACCTGCCCAAGAATAATCCGCAACAACGTCGTCTTGCCCGCGCCGTTTCGTCCCGTCAACGCCACCCGGTCGCCCGAATGCAACGAGAACGACACGGCATCCAAAGTGATGCGGTCGCCGTAGCGATGACGAATTTCGGTGGCACGCAGCAACATAAGACGATTCCCTCAAGCGGCGAGGCTCGAGATTCCCGTCCACGCACGATCTTTCACTATTCCGAATTCTACCTGCTCGAGTCACGTAAGCACATAGCGCGATATGCTCAGTTCCGATGCGCAATAGCTTACCCACACCATTTCCGAGGCCAGCATGACCCAGCCCGAATCAACCCAGCCGAATCAGAATCACTACGAACTGCGCGACCTGACCCGCGCCGAAGACCTGGAATTGCTCGAGGAGATTCAAAAACGCGCCTGGAATTACGATGACCGTGAGGTCACACCCGGCAGCCTGATGGTGGCAAGCATCCACACCGGCGGCATCGTCGTCGGGGCGTACCCGACCAACTCGGACATCCCGGTCGGATTCGCCTACAGTTTTGCCGCCGTCAAAGGTCCGAAATCCTGGCAGCATTCGCACATGCTCGCCATCACGCCAGAACATCGCGGCACGGGCTTGGCGACCGCACTCAAACTGCGTCAACGCGAACGGGCACTCGAGCTTGGCTTCACACTGATGACCTGGACCTTCGACCCGTTGATCGCCCGGAATGCCCGTTTGAACCTCGGCAAACTCGGTGCTCGAGCCGTGGCGTACCACCCTGATTGGTACGCGCTGCGTGGCGGGATTTATGCTGGATTGCCCGCCGACCGGTTCATGGTCGAATGGCACCTCGCGCAACCCAGCAAAGACCATCCAGCCCCGAAAATCGATGGCCCTCGAGCCTTGGAACGCATGAGCAGCGGCCTGTTCTCCGAATTGGGAATGACCGAAAAAATTGTGTATGTCGAAGTCCCTCGAGACATCGAAGCCCTCAAACGCACCGACATGCCGCTCGCCAAAGCCTGGCGGCAGGCGCACCGAGAAGTCTTCGCCGCATATTTCAAATGTGGATTCATCGCCACCGATCTGGCCTACGAAGGCGAGAGAACGTTCTATCGGCTCGAGAAAGTTTGACCTCGAGCGAGCACAAAAAAGTCGGGCGACATTCGCGTCGCCCGACTTTAAAATCTCGCTACTTCGCTTGAATCTTAGGCGTTAAGAAAATGTTCGAGTACAAACTCGAGCGAGGAACTGCTGTTGCGATGCGTTTCGTTGCCGTCAGTAAATCCAGCGTGTTCTGCCAACCGTTCGGATTGCTGTAGCCCAAACCTTCGGCCCTGCTGAAGGCACTTTGATACAACGGTGTGCTCGCCTCGAGCACTTTCAAACGGTCATCGGTCAGGTTTTGCACGAATTTCTTGGCGGCCTCGAATCCTTTTTTCGGATCGTTAATCGTGTTCGCCATCGCCTGTTGCGTCGCGCCAAGGAACGCTTTGACCATCTCGCGGTTCTCGAGGGTTTTTTCCATCGTGATCACGCCATTGCCTGGGGCACGGTTGTAACGGCCCGCCGGGATCACATTGAGTTTGATGCCTTGCGCCACGGCCTGAACCGGTTCGTTGTTGATGAAGCCCATCGCCACATCGACCCGACCTGCCAGCACCGCCTCGAGTTGCGTGAAACCAATCTCCTCGAGTTTGACATCGGTTTCAGAGAGTTTCGCGGCCCGCAAGACGGCCTGCATCGAAGTCCAGCTTGTGCCGTACTTGCCGGGAATGCCGATGGTTTTGCCCTTCAAATCCTTGATGGTTTTGATGTTCTTGTCCGCCTTGGAAAACAGGGCGTTTGGAACGGTTTGGTACATCGCCAAGATGTACTTGAACGGGGTCGCCTTCGCATCCTTGGCCCGCAAGAGCACAACATCCTCGGCGTCACCGACCACGAAATCGAGCTTGCCACTGGCGAGAAGTGGGTACAACTCCTGCGCGTAACCGTGCTGAAATTCAACCTCGAGTCCTTTGGCTTTGTACAAACCTTCAACTTCGGCCAGGTAGAACGGAGCGAATTGCACATCCGGGATGTAACCGAGTCCAACCTTGAGCTTCTGCGGACTTTGCGCAAAGGCGCTCAGGCCCAACGTGATACAAAAAGCGGTGACGGACAACAAGAATTTACGCATATCAACCTCGAGACCGAAACCTGTTGGGGTTCCGAGAAAGATGTTTGGCTTGAGTTTTCTGTCTGCTCGAGCCGTGACGGGATGGACCTCGAGCTAGGAACTTCGTGAATACCGCATGGTTATCGCCCGGTTTGGGAACCGTGGCTTCTCTCCTTCTCTCATCCCGACTGTCCCATTTCTGGAGTCACGGTCGGCCACCGAATTTCACGGTGTCGGGCTCGAGTGAATAGCGTTTGCTCGAGCTTCGCGGGCTTGTGCCGATCTCAAGCAGAGTTGGCTTTTACCGCCGGTGGGGAATTGCGCCCCGCCCTGAAGGATTACATTGTTGGGTATTGCTACCCACCAATAAGTTTATCAGGCTCAAACCTGAGGAATGTCTCGGTGACAACACAGGCTCGAATGGTTGGTTCGAGGCCTGCCTCAGCGTTTGCGATACCGCAACACGGCACGCTCGAGCATGGTGATCAGGCCGTACAGGGTGCAGCCGATCACGACCAGCAGCGTTACGGCGGCGTAGGCGGTCGCGTACTGAAAGTTCGTCCGAGAACTGAAGACGATGTAACCGAGTCCACCCGGTAAACCTGACTCTGGCCCGAGCACGAACTCACTGACGACCGTGCCGATCAACGTCAATGCGACCGTGGACCGCAAGCCTGAGAGGATCACCGGAATCGCGCCGGGAAGCTCGAGTTTGCTGAACACGCCCCAGAAATTCGAGCCAATCGTGGTGAAGACCTCCCGATAGACACGATCCACCTCGCGCACGCCAACCATCGTTGAGATCAGCAGCGGAAAGATGGAGATCAATGTCGTAATCAGAAGCCTCGAGCCTGTACCGTACCCGAGCAGCACCACCAGTAAAGGTGCGACGACCACGGTCGGTACGGCTTGGAGTGCGACCACGAAAGGGGAGAGCAGGCGCTCGAGCGTTTTGGATTTGGCGAACGCATAACCGAGAGGAAGGCCAAGCGTGAGTGCCACCAGAAGCCCAAGTGCAGCGATTCGAAGGGTCTCGAGCGTGCCTGAAGCGAGGAGCGGGGCCTTCTCAAGCAAAGCCTTTGCCACCTCGAGCGGTGCGGGCAGTGCGAGTGGAACTTTTGTCGAAAGGATGGTCCAACCAATCAGCAGCGCACTGACGATCAGCAAAACCCCGAGTGCTTCCCACGGAAACCTGAGCGGTTTAACGGGCGGTTCAATAAAGGTCGAATCTGGCATGCCCAACCTCGAGCGCAATTCGGCCTCGAGCCCGTCTGTAAAGGCACTCAACCGACCTTCGCCGTGGGTGTCCAGAATGGTTTCGATCCGACCCTCGCGCAAAACCACGACCCGATCCGCCAGGTACACGGCCTCACGGATGCTGTGCGTGATGAAAATAATTGTCTTGCCGGTTTTGTTGTGCAGGCGTTTCATCTCGAGGTTGAAACGCTCACGCACCAACGCATCGAGCGCCGCGAACGGTTCGTCGAACAAGATCACTTCGGCGTCCTGTGCCAAGGCTCGAGCAATCGCCACCCGAGCCCGCATACCGCCCGAAAGCTGATGCGGGTACAGATCGGCGTACTCGAGCATTCCAACCTGTTTGAGCACCGCGTCTGGGTCACTCGCGCCCCGACCAGTCAATTCTCGAGGCAGCGCGACGTTTTGACGGGCGGTACGCCACGGCAGCAGGCGATAATCCTGGAAAACCACGGCGGCCCGTCCACGGTGTTCCTCGCCAGTCACGGACACAGAACCGCTCGCGTTCAACAATCCAGCGATCACGCGCAAGAGCGTGCTTTTGCCGCCGCCCGACGGTCCAATCACCGCGATGAACTCACCTCGAGCCACGCGCAGGTTGACATCGTTCAACACCGCCCGCCCGTCAAAGTTGACGTTGACCCCAGAAAGGTTAATTGCAGTTTCGGACGTGGTTGAAGATCGTGCCGTCATTCTCATGAGCATACCGAAGGAATGGCGGCTCGAGCGTGATCGAGACTGCTTACCATCAGGGAAACCGCAAAGCCAGGACTGGTCTGAAAATAGGCTTGAATTAATCCTCGCTTCGAGGGCGAACTCCATGTTCGCCCTCGCCAGAGCAGCAACTTGAACCCAAATGGCTCGAGCCAGCGACTTTGCGGTGGTCCAACCGCTTAAGCTCGCTCGAGTTTCGCCAGCGTATTCCGTGCCGCCTGCCCAATGATCGCGCTGTAAGTCGGATACGCCAGCCGCACGCTCGAGAGTGTCTGCACCGTCGCGCCGGAGGCCATCGCCAAGGCCAAGCCTTGAATCAACTCGACCGCGTTTTCGCCCGTGGCGTGCGCTCCGATCAATTGCCCTGATTCTCGAGCGACGATCAGTTTCATAAATCCGGCCCGTCGGTTGTCGATGATCGCCCGGTCCAAATGCTCGTAATGCTCGAGTGTGACGACGATATCGAGGTTTTGCGTTCGGGCTTGCGCTTCGGTCAGTCCGACCCCGGCGTGGTCTGGATCGGTGAAACCTCCGCTGGGCAGCAGGTCGCGCCGGTAAACCTGCAATGTTCCCAGCACGGCATTCTCGGCGCACAGTCGGCCCTCAAAGTCTGCGCCTTGCACCAGCATGTCGCGCCCATTCGCATCTCCAGCGACAAAAATATGCTCGAGGTTGGATTGGAGGTGCTCGTTGATTTTGACAAATCCACGTTCCGTCTCGAGGCCGATCATTTCCGCCCCAAGTCCTTCGAGTGCGGCGGGCCAGCCGACGCAGAGGATCACGGTGTCACACTCGAGGTGGATATCGTTTCCGTCTTTGGAGTACGTGAGTCCGTTTCGTTCAATCTGTTTGACGTTCTCGAGTCCGGTGATGACGTGAATCCCTTGGTCCTCAAACTTTTTGGCGAGGGTCAGACTCACATCATGATCCGCCCCCGGCAAAATCCCTGGTGCCATCTCGAGCAGTGTCACATCGATCCCGAAGGCGTTCAGAATCGTGGTCACTTGAACGCCCGTGTACCCGCTGCCGATGATTGCCACCCGTTTTGGCAGCACCTCGAGCGAGAACAGTTCCTCGGGCGTGATCGCGTGTTCGATGCCGGGAATCGGTGGTCGCCTCGCCTGACCGCCAATCGCCAAGATGATTTTGTCGCCGCTCATTTCCCGGCCTGTGGCCAGCCGAATGGAATGGCTCGAGACGAATGACGCCTGTCCACCGAGAAAGAGTTTGCCGCCGTTTTGCGCCAACTTTGGAACCAAGTTCTTGTTCGCGTTGACATCTCCGATCACTTCTTGGACTCGGGCGACGGTGCGTTTCCAATCGAGGCGTGGTTCGGAAACTTCGATTCCGTAGGCGGCGGCCCCACGGATGTCACGCAGTAACCTGGCCGTGATCGCCAGCACTCGAGTTGGCACGCAACCCGTATTGGTGCAGGTTCCACCGGTTCGTTCCCGGTCGATCAACGCCACCCTCGCCCCGAGCGAACTGGCATGCAGGGCCGCACTCGCGCCAGCCGGTCCCGCGCCAATCACGATCACATCAAAGTCTCGAGCCGTCTGGTCGGTAGTCATGCTCGAGCTTACATAGAATTAAACGGGCATGACCCGTGACATTCGCCTGCAAGAGATGGGTTCGTGACAAATCACCTGTTACACTTTTGCGGTGCGCGGTTCATTGGGTATTTTCAATTTGGTCGATCTTTTGCAATTGCTGGCCGCGAACCATTCAAAGGGTTTGCTGACCGTGCATCACCCGTCTCGAGGTGAGTGCAAACTGTACTTGGACGGCTCCGGCAGGATGCTGCACGCGGCGTTCGATGACCATGAGGGCATTCCGGCAATCAAAGCGATTCTCGAGGACGAGCACGGCAATTTTGAGTTCCTGCCGAACCTTTCGCCGAGTGTGAAATCCATCGATGCGAACTTGGACAACGTGCTGTTTCAGGCCATCCGTGAACTCGAGTCGAAGAAGCAGACGGTTGCCGAGAAGCACGTCGCACCGCCACAAGAATTGGATACGCCTCGGGTTAAAAGCATGGACCGGCTCTCGAACCTGACCCTTTCTGGCGAGGAATTCGCCGTGATCGAAAAAATGGACGGACAACTCAGTTCACTTGGGATTTCGCAGGCGACAGGTATTCCGCTCGAGCGTGTGCAAACCATCCTGACGCGCCTCGCCAGCATTTCCATGATCGAAATCAAACGCCGGGAGGTTCGGATCGCGCAACTTGTGATCGGCCTCTCGAGGGAACTCGTCGGCACCGAAGCCTGCATCGACGAGGTGATCCTGAACGCTTGGGAACGTCAGGCGAACAAGAAGGTGCGAGGCATTCGCATCCGAGAGAAATCCGGGCGCGAGATCGTCTTCCCAACCATGTCGCGGCCCGGATTGGGCGCGTATTTGCTGCTCTCGAACAATTCGATCATGCAGTTTGGGTTGCAGGCCGGAAAAAGCGTGCTCGCCAAACCGGAGATGTAACCGGTCTGAACGTGCGCGGCTCGAGATCGGTTCATTTTCCCGTGCTACCCTGTCTCTCATGAGCCGCAGCCTGTCTCAAGTTTCTTGGTCCGCCCGAATTTGGGCGGGGCAGGTTGTTCAAGTTCGAGTCTGGTTGGTGCTGCTCGCCATCGTGCTCTCCAGTGACTGCGGTCGCAGCCTCGAGCAAACCTTCGAGACGGTCGTGACCACCGTGCGCGAAGTCGTGATTCGTCTGGCGCATCCGAACAGTGTCAGCCAAGATCAGATCGCGCTCGAGCCGCAACGTTTCGGACTCGAGATGGGTTCTGGAATGCCGATTCTGACGTCGGTTGGATTGCTTCTGGTTCAACTCGAGATTCTGCTGGTCGGACTTGCGCTCGCCATCACCGGTTGGCGTTCGAGGCAGCACTTGAACCTGATCGCCCCACGAGGCCCGCCGGTTCGTCTCGTTCGCGCCTGAAAACCCAAACAACGCCCAGCCGTGCGTTAAACTGTGCCGGTGCCAAACCTGCACCCATCTGAAGTGACCACCTTCATCCTGTACTCGAGGCCCGGATGTCACCTCTGCGAGATGGCCAAAACCGCTCTACGGACGGCTAACCTCAACATCACCGAGGTTTCGGTTGAATCGGACCCGGCACTCGAGGATCAATACGGAATTGAAATCCCGGTTCTGACCGATACGAATGGCAAGACGCTGCTCAAAGGCGTTTTCACCGAGGCACGCATCGCCGCGATGCTGCTCAAACTCTAAAAATCCTGTTCTCAAAAAATTCAGTTCTCTCGAGGTTTCCTGTGCATCCAGAACTCTTCAACATTTTCGGTTTCAAAGTCGCCTGGTATGGCGTCCTCATCACGCTCGGTGTGCTCGTTGGCGCTATCGTCGCGCAGCGCATGGCCGAGAAGCGCGGCCTGAACGCCAACCTGCTTTCCGACATGACCGTTTGGGTCGTTGCCTGGGGCGTGGTCGGCGCTCGACTGATGTACATTGCCACCAGCCCTGGGCAATTCATCGGTACTCCGTTTCTGCATTGGATCAACATCCGCGAGGGTGGCATTTCGATTCACGGTGGCGTGATCGCCGGAATCATGGTGATCCTCTATTACCAACGCCGTTACAAAATCAACTTTTACCATTACGCCGATTTGATGACCCCCGGCCTCGCCATGGGTGTGATTGGTGGACGGATCGGCAATTTCTTCAACGGTTCCGACACGATGGGCCGCATTACCGGCTGGCCCGTCGGCTTCACCTGGCCGAGCGTTGGCGAACCGATCCTTGGGATTTTCAAAGGCGAGAACAATTGGGCCGGAATGCCCGGATTGTGTAAGGTTGGCGAAACCTGGGATGTGTTGCCCAAAATTCTCTGCCGTGACGAGTACGTGCGTGGTCCGGTTCACCTGACCCAGATTTACGGCGCAATCATCGGGATCATCCTGACCATCGCCGCGTTTTACTGGCTGCGTTCCAAACGTCCCGGCTGGGCGACCTGGCAGTTCATTCTCTGGTACAGTTTGCTTCGTGGTGGCGTGGAAGAAACCTTCCGCCTCAACCCGCTCTGGCCGAAAGTGTACTTGTCCGAAGGCCCCGGAACCGCCGGAATTGGTCTGTTCACCGTGACACAAATCGCTTCAATTCCGCTGATCCTCCTGGCGATGTACATGCTCTACGTAATCGCCCGCCGACCACTGC
The DNA here is from genome assembly GCA_043756345.1 of Deinococcales bacterium. Classification (GTDB taxonomy): domain Bacteria; phylum Deinococcota; class Deinococci; order Deinococcales; family JAAFIG01; genus JANOWZ01. Next base: position 10,221 of record JAYURE010000085.1, read on the forward strand.
CACCCGAAACCTCGAGTCCCATCCTCGTTCCAAGTGGTGGACCCTCAAGTGCGGCGCAGTCCAATCCTATTCAGGGAGCCTGACGTGTCGCTCGCCGTGGTGATCCTGGCTGCCGGTCAGGGCACTCGCATGAAAAGTGCGTTGCCCAAAGTCTTGCACCGTGCCGCCGGTCGCCCGATGCTTGAGCACGTGTTGCTGGCGGCCCGGACGCTCGAGCCGGAACGCATTGTGATCGTCACCGGTCACGGCGCGGATGAGGTCGAAGCGTTCTTTGCGAATGGTGGCGTGACCTTCGCCCGTCAGCACGAACAACTCGGTACGGCGCACGCTTTCAAGCAGGCGATTCCGGCACTCGAGGGATTTCACGGCGAGATTTTGGTTTTGTACGGCGACACGCCGATGCTCAAATCTGAAACGTTGAAGGCTGCCCTCGAGCAGCACCTCGAGACGAAATCCGGCATGACAGTCTTGACCGCCGATGTCGAAAACCCGAGCGGTTACGGTCGAATCATGCGTGACTCGAGCGGGCAGGTGTTGAAGATCGTCGAAGAAAAAGGCGCGAGTGTTGCCGAAAAAACCGTCAAAGAAATCAACTCTGGCGTGTACGCCTTCTCGAGTCGGGCGCTCGAGTTGGTGCATCAGATCGGCAGTGACAACGCCGCCAAAGAGTTCTACCTGACCGATATTCTCGAGTTGTACCGCAAGGCTGGCGATGGCGTGCGGGCCTTCAAAAGCTCCGATCCAACCGAACTCGAGGGTGTCAACGACCGGGTGCAACTCGCTGGGGCCGATAAGGTTTTGCGCGACCGAATCCGTGACCGCTGGCTGCGTTCTGGAGTGACGATGATCGACCCAGCCACGACCTATATTGACGACACGGTGACGCTCGAGCCGGACGTGATCCTCAGCCCGAACGTCTTTCTCGAGGGATCAACCACGATTGGACGCGGTTCTTTGATCGGACCCAACTCGAGAATCTTGGACAGCACGCTCGAGCCGAACGTCACGGTTCACGGTTGGACAGTGATTCAAGAATCGTATGTCTCGAGCAACGCCGATGTCGGCCCGTTTGCTCGGTTCAGGCCGAATGTCCGGCTCGAGGCTGGGGCTCACGTCGGCAACTTTGTCGAATTGAAAAATACGACCATGGGACCCGGCGCGAAGGCGGGCCACCTCGCCTACCTCGGTGACAGCGAGATCGGTGCTGAAGTTAATATTGGCGCGGGTACGATCACCGCCAATTACGATGGTCTTGGCAAGTACAAAACGCGGATTGGGGCAGGAACCTTCATCGGATCGAACTCCGTGATCGTCGCACCTCGAGACATTGGCGAAACTGCCTACGTTGCCGCCGGGTCCGTCGTGACCGAGGACATCCAATCGGGCGATCTGGCCGTAGCTAGAGGTAGGCAACGCAACTTCAAGGATTGGTCCCTGAAGTTCTGGCACAAAGGACTCGAGCATGTTGGATTGGACAAATTCCCATTCATTCGAGGCTGGCTCAAAGGGCGCGGAACCTCGAGTACAAACTCCGCATCAGAAGATTGAACTTCCCGGCTTGAGGGGCGTACCTTATGAACAGTTCAGGCGTGACGGTTCACCCCGTCTTCACACGCTACGATCAAGCTACGGTTGCAAAGAGATTGGCTTAACCCGCCAACTCGAGAGGAGAAACCCATGTTCGGACTCGGTGGAACAGAAATCATCATCATCCTCGTCATTGGCCTGGTCTTGTTTGGCGCGAAACGCCTGCCAGAACTCGGCAAAGGACTCGGAACCGGCATTCGAGAATTCAAAAAAGGTGTCAGCGACATTCGTGGCGACCTTGAGGATTCCTTGAAAGAAGAAACCCCGGCCCGCAAGACCGAAGCAAACGAAGTCAAGTCTTAAGGCTCGAGCCTCGAGCCGATACGCATGGATTCCCAAGACGAACAATTTAAAGAAGCGCCTCTGCTCGATCACCTCGAGGAATTGCGCACCCGGATCATCTGGGCGGTTGTGATCTGGGCGGTCGCCAGCATCGCCGGTTGGTTCCTGGTTGAGCCGATCTCAAACGCGATGCAGGGACTGACGAAGGGCTACGGCGCGAGCGGTGGCAAGATCAACTTTGTCTTCACCGGCCTGACCGATAAACTCTCGGCGAGTTTTCAGATCGCCATGTTTGCCGGTTTGGTCTTTGCCATGCCGGGAATCGTTTGGCAACTCTGGTCGTTCATCGCGCCCGGATTGACCCGTTCCGAACGCCGTTTCGGTTCGCCGTTCATCCTGTTTTTAGGCCTGATGTTCGCGGCTGGCGTGGCGTTCTGTTACTACGTAGTGCTGCCGTATGCGATTCCATTCCTGCTCGGTTTCGGTCCGTTTGCCGACATCACCAACCAAATGCCATTGCCTGCGTACATCCTTTCGGTTTCGTTGTACCTGCTCGTGTTTGGCCTCGTCTTCGAGTTGCCCTTGGTGATGTACCTGCTCGGACGTTTCGGCCTGATGAGCGCCGCGTTCCTGAGCGCTTACCGTCGTCATGCCATTCTTGCGATTGTCACGGTCAGCGCGGTGATCACGCCGACGGTCGATCCGGTTAACCTCGCGTTCATGGCCGTGCCGCTGTGGATTTTGTATGAGTTCGGCATTGTGTTGGTGCGAATCGCGCAACGCGGTCGCAGTGCCAACCTCGAACCTGCATGAATTTGCTCGAGACGGACGCTGCGACGCGAGCGGGTAGACTGCTCGCATGGATTCCCAAATCGACAACCTGCGGGCAGAAATCGACACCATCAACCTCGAGATCCTCAAACTTCTCTCGAGCCGCGCCAGTGTCGTCTCGCAAATCGGTCAACGCCAAACCGAACTGAGCCTCAAGCACTACGATCCGGCCCGCGAAACGCAAATGCTCGACGCGCTCGAAAAGGCGAACACCGGCCCGTACCCGTCAAGCACGATCAAGCAACTGTTCAAAGAGATTTTCAAAGCCAGCCTGGACCTCGAGGAACGCCAAGACAAACCGCGAATGAAATACTCGCGCAAAGCCAAGACGGAATCCTCGCATGTTGTCGTCGAAAACGAAGGTGCAAGGGTCGTCTTCGGTGACGGAAGCAAAACGCTGATCGCCGGTCCGTGCAGCATCGAAAGCTGGGAGCAACTCGAGAGCACCGCCGCGTTTCTGGCCAGCAAAGGTGTGAAAGTCCTGCGTGGCGGCGCGTATAAACCACGCACCAGCCCTTACGGATTTCAAGGCATGGGTGAAGAGGGTCTAAAACTCGGTGCTCGAGCCGCCGAAAAGCACAAAATGATTTTCGTCACTGAAGTCATGGATACTCGAGACGTTGGCCTGATCGCCGAGTACGCCGACATCTTGCAGATCGGCACGCGCAACGCCCAAAATTTCGCGCTCCTCAAAGAAGTCGCTCGAGCCGGACGACCGGTGCTGCTCAAACGCGGCTTCTCGCAAACGATGGAAGAATGGATGCTCTCCGCCGAGTACATCCTGGCCGGTGGAGAGGAACGCCTGATTTTGTGCGAGCGTGGCATTCGCACCTTCGAGAAATGGACCCGCAACACACTCGATCTTTCCGCCGTCGCCGTCGCCAAACTCGAGACGCACCTGCCAGTGATTGTCGATGTCACACACGCGGCGGGAAGGCGTGACATCCTCACACCGCTCGCCAAAGCAGCACTCGCAGTCGGAGCCGACGGTGTGCACATCGAAGTCCACCCGAATCCGAAAGTAGCCCTTTCTGACAGCGAACAACAACTAGACTTCGCACAATTCGAGACCTTCTTGCACGACATCGAACCGATGATGAAATGAACCCAAACCTCGAGTTTCAATCTGAATCCATCTCGAGCACGTAAGCTTAAATAGACGATGCTGAAAACCATTTTTGACACGCTTCTGAAAGTCACCGATCCGCGCCCGAAATACACTGGCTCGCGCTGCCTGGTCGAAAAAAATGCGGTCGGGAGTTGTGACAAGTGCATGACTGCCTGCCCACACGACGCGGTGCGGATCACGGATCACATCGAAATTCTCGAGGGAGCCTGTACGGGTTGCGGTCTTTGTGTGCAAGTCTGCCCAACTGGAGCACTCGAGTATGATCTGCTGCCAATGCTTGGCGCGTTGAAAGATCAAGGCCTTCGGGTTGCCGAAGCACTCGAGCCTGTGGCCGTTCTGACCTGCTCCAAAGTTCCGGGCAACGCCGCACACATCGAATGCCTCGGTCGCGTCAGCCCATCCATGATCCTTGCCTCGAGTGCCTGGGGCCAAGAACTGCAACTGATCCGATCCGACTGTGCCACCTGTAAAATCGGTGGCCCAACCGTACCAGAGAGCCTCGAGAACGTCCTCGAGATTGCCCGAATGTACCGCAAGAACCTGAGCGGTGAACCGTTGAATGTCAGTGTCTTCGAGCATCAACCCGGAGAACCCGGACAGGCCGCGCCAGTTCCGACAATGCCACCTAAACCTGTTTCGAGACGCGATGCGTTCAAAGAGATCTTCCAAGGCGGCAAACGCGGTCTCGCGCAAGTTGTACCGGAGAACCCGATTCCTGGCGTTGTGACCACGCTCGAGGCCCCACGTATTCCAGACGAATGGAAATGGCGCAAGCTCACGCTCAAACCGCGCCCGTTGGATGAAACTCAGCAATACTGGCCCGTTCCAAGCATCAACGACGACTGCATCTTTTGCCCCGTCTGCGAGAACGTTTGCCCAACCAAAGCAGTCACCCGAACTCGAGACGAAACCGGACACTACTCGATTAACCTCGAGGTTGATTCCTGCACCGGTTGTGATGCCTGCGTTAAATCCTGCCCACCGAGCGCCATGAAACTCGAGCCGGAAGTGGCGTTTGCTCAATTGACTCAGACTTTACTTTTACATGAAGGAGATGGACTCGAGGGTTGATGCTCGAGTCCATCTCTCGGTGGGGTGAGCCCTACCTGTTGGCTATCTCTGCAAAACTGTATGACCCTGTGGTGTCCGATTGATACCCAGGTAAGATCTTTTTTGTTGTCAAATTGAGAATCCAGTATTGAGTACCGCCCGCATCTTTACCAGCCGGTAGTGCAATAGCGTCGATTTTGTTGATTCCGCTCGTGCCGACGCGCACGCCGTTTATCAAGCCGGGCCGGGTTTTACCGTCAAGGTAATTTGCGGGCTGTTCAAGTTGAACAATCTGGTAGGTGCCTTGCAGCAAGTCGGCAAAGTAGAATTCCCCCACCTCGTCTAAAGTTGTCGTTTTTTCGACAGTTTTTCCATTAATGTCAGTACCGTTCAATCGCATAGGGACATTGAGGACCAATCCTGGATCAACATTGATGCCATTTTCGTCGCGGTTGCCATTCATGTTGTCATCTTGAAAGACGGTTCCCATGATGTTCGAGAGCGTATCGCTGAATTCCACCGGATAGGTTGTGGTGATTGGGGCTGGTTTGGGTGGTGCGTTCGGATCGGGCGTCGGTGCTACCGGAAGAGTTGATGGATCAATTCCAGATTGTGGCAATTGAGGCACTATGATTTCAACGTTGTTTCCGATCACTGATGGAAACTCAACTTCCTTTCCTTCAGTGTTGACGAACTTTCCGATGACATGGAAATGACCTTCACCATAACCAAGTGGTTGCTCCTCAGAGACCCTGTATTTCCCGGCTGGAACCGCACGATCAAAAATGAACTTACCGTCTTTATCGCTAGTGGTGCTTGCGCTTTGCGCGTTGTTCACACCCAACAGACGCAGGGTCACGCCAGGGATGCCAACTGGATCTTCGACAAGGTTGCCGTCGCCAGCAAGTTTGTAACCGTCACGATCTCGGTCCAAATACACCTGGCCGGTTACGGGAAGATCGGATTCGGCAAAGATCAGGTCTCCGACGCTCGAGCCTTCGGGCAAAATGAACTGGTTGGTGGAATCGCTTCGGTCGGTCGCATTGTGCGAGAACGCAATGGTTGTTGGTGTTGATAAACCTGCGATTACGGTGGAAAGTTCGTTCTAGTCTCCAAGGGCGACCGGTTGTGCCTCTGTTAGGGTGTATTGACCGGCAAGCAATCCTGGAATCTCATAGCGTCCGTCGCCGTCGGTTTTGGTTGTCCGTTTGACGGGTTTTCCTTCAACATCCGTTCCAGACAACGTCAGTTCTGTCCCAGCGACACCGGGCTCATCGTAGATCAGACGGCCTTCCTGATCATAGACCAAGCCTCCGTTTTGCCTTTTGGGTTCACGAATTCCACTGAAGTCCTTGTCAAGGTAGACCTGCCCATTCACGACGGCCAACGTGTTTACAAATGTGAGCGTGTCGTAAAAGACCGGACCTGTGGTCAGTGGCAATCGGCGTGATGCGAACTTTCGACCATCCAAAGGCAATCCTTGAACGCCGTAACCTTTGGGCACTTCCTCGGTTACAATGTACTCTTGCGGTGTTAGACCTATGAAGGTAATGACGCCTTTGGCATCGGTTTTGCCCTGTTGAATGACGTTTTTATTGGCATCGTACAGAACGACGGGAACATCAGAAGTCGGTGTAAGGTTCGATTTCCAGGCGTGATTTGAGGCGTAAATCCTCAATTGAATCGATGTTGTCAACTTGACCGTTAAGGTAATGACCGCTTTTTTCGTGATGTCGCCCTGTGAGGTTGCCTCAATTTCGATTGGAAGGCTGTTGTCGATGGCGAGGTCTGCGGTGTAAATGGCTGTGTCCACACTGCCATTGATTCTTCCGCCACCTTTCAGGATTTTCCAGGTGACGAACTTGTTGTAACTGCCGCTCCCCTGAACGAGTGCTGTCAGTTTTATAGTTCCGCCAGAGACCGTTTCAGTTTTGTCGGCTGTGACGGTAACGCTTGTCACAGGACCATCTTCTACGGGAGTACCGTCGAGGTTTTTCTTGGTGCTACAAGATGCCAAGACGAGGAGCAGAATGGATGCGCTTATGGCGTTTAACATTTTGAATCGTGAAAACATATCCGTATCGTAGCGAGCGGACAGCCAATTCCTGGGTTATCTGCACCGTATAAACACTCGAGTTCGCATGCCCATTCCTCATCGCTCGAGGGTTTACACTGATTTCATGCGTTGGTTTGCCGCCCTGCTCGTATCGCTTTCCCTTTCGGGGTGCGTGTTCACCTTCATCCCGTTGGTGCCTGAGAAAATTCAACTCGAGCCACGTTTGACTTTCAAGACCGGTTCGGAACTCAAACATGTCGGTGAGCACATCGTTTTGCACCTCGAGTTGGCGAAGGTGCCGAGCGAAGGCTTTATTGGTGCCTACCTGTATCGAGCCTTGCGGGATGGTGGCGAGGAGAAGATTGGTGAGGATTCCAAGTTGGCGAATCCTCAGACAACCAGCCTCGAGTTTCGGCTTTCAGATGCGGTGGTGGGGCAGTATCGGGCGTTGGTGTTCTGGCAGGGGGCTGTTGAGCGCCAGTTCGAGTTTGAACTCAAATAGCGGCTCGAGTTTTAGACGGAAGCTGGAACCCGTTCGGGCATTCTGAATTCGATGTCTTCGGGTTCGCCCTCTTCGATCACCCTCAGGCTCGAGTTCAACTGCTTGAAGTACGCGACCATTTCTTGGACCAAATCGTCCGGTGTGCTGGCTGCGCTGGTGATGCCGATAGATTTCACTCCCTCGAGCCATTCGGTTTTGATGTCGCGGACGTTTTCAACCCGTTCGGCGCGTGGCGTTAACGTTTCGGCCAACTCGAGAAGCCTCATCCCGTTGCTGGAGTAATTGCTGGTCACGACCAGAAAGAGGTCCACTTTTGGTGCGATCAGTTTGACGGCGGCCTGCCGGTTTTTGGTGGCGTAACAGAGGTCGTCTCGAGATGGGATGGTCAGGTTTGGGAATCTGGTTTTGAGGATTTCGACAGTCTTATCCGTGTCATCGACCGAGAGCGTGGTTTGGGTCAGCACGATCAGCTTGTCCGGGTTTGGCACGGTGACGGTGTGCGGATCGGCCATTTTTGGGTCATGCTTGCGGTTGCCGATCACGGCGACCAACGTCGTTTGATCTGGGGCCTCGCCGAACGTTCCGATGATTTCCTGATGCGAACCCGAGTCGCCAATCAAGAGGATTTGATAGCCAAGCGCTGCGTACTTTTTGGATTCGCTGTGAACTTTCGTTACCAAGGGGCAGGTCGCATCAATCGTGGCGAGACCTCGAGCTTGAGCCTCGAGCCTGAGGGCAGGGGAGACGCCGTGAGCGCTGAAAACGACTGTATCGCCTGCCGCCTGAATTGCCTCGAGTTCGGACAGGTTTTCGACGAAGCGCACGCCTTCATCCTCGAGCCGTTGAACCACCGTATCGTTGTGAACGATGCTGTGATAGACGACCAAATCGCCATTGTTTTCGGCTTGACCATTCGCGGCTTTGACGGCATCTATTGCCATGACCACTCCGGCACAAAATCCTCTGGGTTGGGCGAGGTAAACCTTTTCAATCATGGCTCGAGTTTAGCCTGTTGTGATCAGGACAATCGAGACGCGGGCCGGGATTGGGCGAAGGGCAGATTAAAGAGGAAAGAAGACAGAGGAAAGTAACACCCAAACAACTTCGAGCTTTTGGATGTTACTTTCCCCTTGATCCCAAGACGCACCTTCTTGGCGCTACACCAGCACCTCACTGGCTTCTTGATCCAAAGCAGCACGTATCGGGCTTGGGCCGCTGGCGGGCGGGATCGCAACTTTTACCTTCGCTCTTTCCTCTTGTTTTTCTAGCCGATGATCGTGTTTTCTTTTTCGCCACCGTCGAGCAATCCACTCTTGGCGATCAGTTGGGTCGCCATCACGGTTTGGATCACCTGGGTAATCTGGCTGGTCGCGCTGCCTGCCGCGTCGCCGGTTCCCGAGATGTTGATCAGTTTGGCCTGTGCGAGCGCTTGAGCGATCACTGGGGCGATTTCGGGCAGCATTTCGATCTGGCGGTAACGGAAGTAACTCTCTCCACCCTCGAGAATGGCTTCGTTGACTTTGCGGATGCTTTCGGCGTTCGCTTGGGCCACTGTGGTGATCTGAATGGCCTCAGCTTCCGCTTTGGCCCGAGCACCAATTTTGATGCGTTCAGCGTCGGCTTCTGCCTGAGCGGTCTGTGTGGCCTTCAACTCGCTGGTGCGTTGCAGTGCGAGCGCGTCTTGCTTCTTGGCCTCCGCCTCGGCGACCAGTGCCGCGTTCGAGGCTTTGGTCTGCTCGAGTTCACGGTTCTTGTCCGAGATTGTGCGTTCGGCCTCGAGTTGGGCTTCTTTGGCGCGTCGGGCCTGCTGGGTGGAAACAATATCGGCGTTGGCTTGCGCTTCGGCGGCGCTCTGGCGGCGACGGGCATCGGCGACTTCGGATTGCACGACCTTGAT
>JAYURE010000086.1:0-19499 GCA_043756345.1 Deinococcales bacterium
TCGATGGTGCGAACGGCTTGGTGCAGTTCTGGAAGATCACGCTGCCGCTCTTATCGCCCACGTTGTTTTTGGTTGGCCTGCTGGTCCTGTTCCGAAGGCGGTCAGGCTGCGGAACAGGACCAGCAGGCCAACCAAAAACAACGTGGGCGATAAGAGCGGCAGCGTGATCTTCCAGAACTGCACCAAGCCGTTCGCACCATCGAGCCTCGCGGCCTCGTACAAGTCCTCAGGGATGCCCTGCAAGCCTGCGGTCAAGAGGATCGCCACGAAACCCACGCCCGCCCAAGCGGTGATCACACCGAGCGTCCAGATTGCGAAGGCTGGATCGGTCAGCCAGGGTTGCGCGGGCAGGCCGAACCAAGCCGCGAACCAATTGGCCCAACCCGAAAGCGGATTCAAAAACCAACCCCAGGCGACCGCCGCGACCGAGGTGGGAACGGCGGTGGTCAAGAAGAATAGCGTGCGAAAAAAGTTGGAACCCACGAACGGTCGCCAGATCAGAAGTGCCGCACACAGGCCGAGCAGCAACTCGAGCGGCGCGACGACCAGCGTGAATTTCAGTGTGGTCAGCATGCTCGCCAAAAATTCGGGACGTGACGCTAACTCGAGGTAATTGGCGAAACCGACCCATTCGCGTGACTTACCGAACGGATCTTCGCGTTGCACCGAGAGGATCGCGCCGGAGATCGCGGGCCAAACCACGAAGCTAGAGAGCAATAAGATCGCTGGTGAGAGCAGCAGCAATCCTTCGAGCCATTCGCCACGTTGTCGCCGGTTGACGACTCGAGGTGCGACCGTTGGAACCTGGGTAGGTGCGGTGCGGTTCACAGTTTTGGAATGCTATCGAGTGATTGTCAGACGCGTGTCTGGTCAAGCAAGTTTCGTTTTGCGACATGCGCGGCTGATCTTTCCATGATCGAAATCGGCTAGCGTGCGGACATGAATCTGATCGCAGACCATCCACACACCAGCCGCATCCTCCATCTCGAGGGAACCCACAACGTTCGTGACCTCGGCGGCCTCGAGACTGGTCCAAACACACGCACGGTTTCTGGGCGATTCTTGCGGGCCGACAGCTTGCACGACCTCAGTGTTGGGGCACAAATGATGCTGCTCGAGTCTGGTCTGAAAACCGTGATTGATCTGCGCAGCCCCAAAGAACTCGAGCGTTTCCCAAACCCATTCGCGGATCACGACGAGGTGAATTACCTCAATGTTTCTTTGTTCGGATCGTTGTTTGAAAGTGAAGATGCAAACGCGATCATGCCGTCGCTCGAGGGGATTTACGTCAGTGCGCTCGAAATGTGTCGGCCCGCGATTCGCACGGTGCTCGAGACGATGGCGAACAGCGAATCACTGACGTTGTTTCATTGCACGGCGGGCAAGGATCGCACCGGAATAATCGCCGCGTTGTTGCTTGCCAATGCCGGAGTGCCAGACGAGGCCATTGCCGAGGATTACGCCCTGACGGAGAACCTTGCCAAACCGATGCTCGAGCGATTGCTTGAAGAGGGTGTAAATGACGGTATGGAACGCGAGTCGTACTCGAAGTTGTTGACGGCGCAGGCCAGTACCATGCACGCCACGCTCGGGTATCTCGAGGGTCGGTTTGGTGGAGTTCAGAACTATTTGAAAACGGGTTTGGAACTCACGCCGAAGAGCATTGAGACTTTGCGGGACAAAATGCTCGAGTTTCATGCTTGATTTTTCGCGTTGACTTTCACCTGACAAACGATCTTGATACTGCACCATTGCAGCTTGGATCAGCACAATCAGGAGAACCAATGCATTGGATTGTGACCCAAATCAAATGGATCATGCTTGTCTCGGGCGCACTGACCTGCACCATGATTTTCGCAGCCTTTGCACCGCAAGCGGCTTTGAATTCCACATTTGGAACGACTTTGGAAATGCAGCCGCTGACAGAAATTATTGTGCGCAACTGGGGCGCTCTGATTACACTCGTTGGTGCGATGCTGATCTACGGGGCGTTTCACATCCCGAGTCGCCCGTTGATCCTGATCATCTCGAGCATCAGCAAACTGATTTTTATTGGGTTGGTGCTGACGTATGGCCAATCATTTCTGGGACGGGCTGGCCTTGCACTCGGAATTGATCTGATCGCGGTCACGTTGTTTCTGACGTACCTGCTTGTCACGCGCCTACCAAAACGCATTCTCTAAGTATCTCCAAGTTAAAACTTAGATTATCGATTGATTTCTCGAGAATTTTAAGTTGTTCTAGACGATATTTTTGTGATCTAAGATTTTAACATAGCGTACATCCAAAACCAGGATGTACTTAATCTCGTTCTGACCATTTCAGCCAGCGTTGACCGGCCCGACGAACCGGCAACTCGAGCCTGAGTGGATCGCGCCCATAAACCTCGAGTTTGATTTGGTGACCCAACTCGAGCATCGCCCAGGCATTGGCCGGTTCTGGGTGCGTGGTGAAACGCTCGGTCAGCGATTGCACGGTGATGTGCGCGATGCCATCGATGGTGCAGAGGCTGTTCCAATGGACGTGACCGGTCAGGCACAGGCTAACCGTGTAGCGTTCGAGGATGCTGCGCAACTCGAGCGTGCTTTTGTATCCGGCATACTGCGGCATCGGTTCAAAGTAGTGGTTGCCGAGCATAGATGCGCCACTGTACGGTGCGTGACTGAAGACCGCGCTGGGTGAATTCGCGCTCGGTGATGTGACATCGCGTAAATGGGTCTCGAGCCATTCCAAGTCAGCGGGATCAAATTGAAATCCGTGCCCGTTCAGATGGGCATTCGGATACCACAGCAACAAACGCCATCCCGCCAACTCGAGCACGCGGTGCTCAATTGAGGTCTCGAGGATGTCGGCGTTGTCTTCGCGTGACAGGTGAATCACATCATGATTGCCGAGCAGATGCGCACGTGGAACGCGCAGCCTCGAAAAGATTTCGGCGACACGCTCGAGCGTGCGACGGTCCGTTTCTGGATTCAGGTCGCTGATTCGATCACCCAAATCCAACACCAGATCGGGGCGATCTTGCCCCGCCAGGTTATTGATGTGCTCAACAAAACCCTCGAGCAATCCCAACGCCCGATCACCCTGTTTGGTGCCGTGCTGCCGGTCGGCATGAATGTCAGTGATGATCGCAATTCGGGCCGTTGTTTCTTGGTTCATGCTCAACCCTTTACGGCACTTCTCGAGAGGCTTTCGATGAACTGTTTTCGCATCAACAAAAACGCGACCATCAACGGCGCAATGACGACAACCGCCGCCGCCATGATCAATCCCCATTTGCTGCCCTCGGCCCCAGAAAAGTAAACGATGCCTGCCGGTGGCGTGAACATGGATTCGCTGCGCAGCACCACCAATGGCCAGAAGAAATCGTTCCAATGCGTGATCAGGCTGAAAATCGTGAAGGCCGCAATCGCTGGACGGATCAGCGGCAGCAGCACGTACCAGACAAGTTGAACATTGTTCGCGCCATCGAGTCGGGCGGCATCGAGGATCTCGTTGGGAATCTGCTTGATGAATTGGCGCATCAAAAACGTGCCAAAGCTCGAGCCCCAGAACGGCACGATCAACGCCCAATAGGTGTCCAGCAACCGCAGGTCCGAAAACAAAATGAAATTGGGAATTGCAGTGATGTACCCCGGCACCAGCAGCGCTGCGATCACCACGGCGAAGAGTTTGTCACGACCGGCGAACTCGAGTTTGGCGAAGGCATAGCCCGCCGGAATGATCACCAGCAATTGCCCTATCAGCACACCCGCACAGACGATCACGCCGTTGAGCAAAAACCGCCAGAGTGGCGAGCGGGCGAAGGCCTCGGAGTAATTTTCCAGTGTCGGTTGGCTGGGAAACGGCTGGAAGCCGGGTTGGAAAATATCGGTCGGTGCCTTAAAGCTTGCACCCAGCATCCAAATGAATGGGAAGAGGGTCAATGCGCCCGCAACCAACAGCGTGAGGTGCAACCACGGTTCGGCTCGAGTCGCACGAATCACCGGTTTTGCGATTGGGGCATTCATTCGTAATGCACCTCGCGGTCGCGGCGCACCTGCAACCAGGCGATGCCTGCCAGCAACACAAAGTAAACCAGGGCGATGCTCGAGGCGTAGCCAGCGTTGAAAAACGAGAAGCCCTCCTGGTACAAGAGGTGCGAAAGCGTCTGCGTGGCCCGCAATGGTCCACCGTCGGTCAGGATTTTCACGGTGTCGAAATTCTCCATCGCCCGCAGCGTGACGATCACCAGCACGAACAGTGTGGTCGGGGCGAGCAGCGGCCAGGTGACGAAACGAAACTGTTGGGCCGGCGTCGCCCCATCAATCGAGGCCGCCTCGTGTAAGTCCCTTGGAATCGTGGTCAACCCAGCCGAGAACAGAACCATCGCGTACCCTGCGCTGGCCCAAACCCCCACCCAGGCGACTGCAAGCCGCGCCCAGAGGTCACTCGAGAGCCAGTCCTGTGGCGGTAATCCGAGGGCCACAATCAGGCCGTTTAACGCGCCGACACTGGGGTTCAAGATGAAACGCCAAACGACCGCCATGCCCGAAAGCGTCGCCGCGACCGGCAAGAAAAACACCGCCTGCCACGCCTCGCGCAGGTAGACGACGTGACGCAAGATCACCGCCAATCCCAAACCGAGCGCGATGCTCGAGCTTCCAACGACCAGCGTGTACAACAGGCTGTTGCCGAGTGCGTTCCAAAAATCACCGCTGCCCGCGAGTTTGATGTAATTGCCAAAACCGATGAACACACGCTGCCCCGAACCGAGTTGCCAATCTTGCAGCGACAGGTAAATCGAAAAAACCACCGGTCTGAAAATGAAAATGCAAATCAGCACCAACAACGGCGCGATCATCAGGTACGGGGTCAGTCGTTTCAACACGCCCGAACCGTGACCCGAACCTCGAGTCACGGTTGCATTGGTAATCATTGATTGCGTCTGATTCACAAGTCTCTCGATTTTGAGAAGATCGGTTTCAAGAAATACGGTTTCAGAATCACTTCAACAGGTCTTGCACTTGTTTGGCCGCCGCATCCAGGGCCGCCTTGGGTTGTTGACGACCGGACAGCACCGCAAACTGCATGTCCTTGAGCACCTGCGAAATCTTCGGACCGTTCTGACCGGGCCACGAATGCCAGGCCAGCACGTTCGGAGCCTGCTCGAGCACCAGTTGGAAATTCGCGTTGCTGGCGTACTTCTTTTTCATCTCAACCGCGACGCTCTGGTTGCCAGGGGTGTACCCAGTGTTCTCGGCCACCAAGCGCGAGGGTTCAGGTTCGGTCAGGAAGCGCATGAAACGCCATGCGGCCTGTTGACGCGCCTTGTCTTTGGCAATCATCATCACACCGTTACCACCGGCTGGCACACGAGGTTCCTTGCCGTCCGGGGTTGGCATCGGAATCATCTTCCAAGCAAACTTGGCGTTCTTCTCGAGATTGACGCGCTGGAAGCTCGATTCGACCAACATGCCCAACTTGCCCGACAAGAAGGTTGGCACGAGGTCCTCGGTGACGGGCATGAGTTTGTTCGCGGTCAAGTCCGCAAGGAAGGACATGACTTTCTGACCCGCCGCGAATTGAAACGTCGGTTTGCGCGGATCGGTCACACTGGCAAACTTTCCGCCCGCCGTCTCGAGCATCGATTGGAAAATCCAATTGCCGGTGATGCTCCAACCCCAAAGCACGCCTTCGTTGCCGGACCCTTTGAGTTTTTCTGCCGCCGCTTTGACCTCGGCCCAGGTGTTCGGCGCTTTGCTGGCATCCAAACCGGCAGCCTTGAACAAATCCAAATTGAGGTACATCACCGGGCTCGAGGTGCCCAACGGCACGAGGTACGTTTGCTGGTCGAGACGACCCAGTTTCGCCATCGCTGGGAACAAGCCGCGTTTGTTGAAGGCGGCATCGGCTTTCATGAACGAATCGAGCGGTGAGGCTCCGGCGCTTTCGATGTGCGTGCGCAGAAACGAATAGCCGACTTGGGCCACATCGGGCGGTGTGCCCGCCGCTGCGCCCAACAGAACCTTTTGCGTCATCGCCTCGTAGCCACCAGTGGCGACGACAGTCGAATTGATTTTGATGTCCGGGTTCTGCGCCTCAAACGCCTTGATGATCGGTTCGAGGTAAGCGTTGTGAACATCGCCACCCAAACGCACGAACTCGAGCGTGATTGGCGTGTTCTGAGCCTGAACAGCCGCTGCGATGGTTGCGGCGGCGAACGCGAGACCGATGATAACGGGAGCCTTACCCATGATGACCTCCAGGTTCGAGATGCTGCCAGGTTGAGTTGGACACTCGAGACTGTCTGCACCATAAGGAATGATTGTCAGCGTTCGATGACTGACGAAAAGCCAACAATTGAGGTTGTGTCACCGACTCGAGCGTGGTCGCACTTGCACAAAAAGAACCCGTCGCGCAAAACTTGGCGCAACGGACTCGGAAGTAGGCTTTGATTACGACAACATTTTTTCGGCAAACGCGGGCATTTTCTCCCACGGTTCCCAACGCAGTTCCATCTCGAGTTCAAACTCTTGACCCGCCATCTCCTCGTCTTTTTCTTGATCGTACTCGACCTTGAAATTGACGGATTCTGGCAATGCCACGGCGTGATCGCCGAGGTGGAAGTGTGCCGATTCGATTTTGTCGGCCAGGTCACGGAGCCGTTTCGCGGCGGCCTCGCGGCTGGTGATGTGATGCTCGCTGTAAAAAATCAATTCCTTGGCCATGACATCCTCCTCAATGCTGTACTCGAGTTGTCTTTCCTCGAAAGACTTGTGCTCGAGCGTTCAGAATTCAATCCCAACTCAGTCCCAATTCAGTCCTCTTGCATCCGCACCGGCCAGACCAATTCAATTTCGATCTCGAAATTGATCGGTGCGATATCGCCGTTGTGTTCCTCTTCCAACTCTATTTTCATCACCAGATGCTCGGGAATCTTGACGTGTTTGTTGCCCAAACGAATGCTGCCCGCCTCGAGTTGATCGGCCATTTTGCGCAAGCGTGCCGCGACATCCACCGTTGGCTGCATACCCTCTTTGAAATACAACTCCGTCTCGGTTGCGATCTCGGTTGCGGTCTCTGACATATTGGACCTCCCTTTGGAATTTCATTACACGCGCCGAGTTTCATACCCATGTCAGCCTTGAGGTTTGGTGACACAAGATCCGGTGACACAAAGATGACAGAGCCTCCGTAGCGTGAACCTGGAGGGAAACCATGAAAAAGCCACTCGTTCTGTTTCTGGTCTCGAGCATTACCGCTGGAATGGTGGTCGCACAATCTCTGGCACAATCTGCCAAACCGGTGACGATCAATTTTTACTCGAGCGGTGATGTCAACGTCAAAAATTTGTGGGAAGCCAGCCTGTTCCCGTTGTACCAAAAGCAAAACCCGAACGTGCAGTTCAACCTGATTTTCTCACAGGCGGGCGCGGGCAACCAAGCGATGATTGATCGCATGGCGGCGGCCAAAAAGTCTGGTCAAGCTTCTGGGATCGACATTCTCGAGGGTGCGGTCTCCGAGGCTGCCGATGCAGGCTTGCTGACGGCGGTCGATGCGAAAAAAGTCTGGCGCATGAACCGGGTCGAAGCGAACGTGGCGGCGCGACTGAAGGGCTTCGGCGTGCCGTACCGTGGCTCGAGCGTGGTGCTGGCGTATGACTCGAGTAAGGTCGCCAAACCACCCACCTCACTCGAGGATTTGCTGGCCTGGATTCAGAAGAACCCCGGTCAGTTCACCTACAACACGCCGGACACGGGCGGCAGCGGCAATGCGTTCGTGACTCGAGTTTTAAAGCTTGGGATCGATGACAAGAGCGCGAATGTGTTCGAGACGGATTACGACGCGGCACTCGTCGGACAATGGGACAAAGGCTTCGAGACGCTCAGAACCATTTCCAAATCCTTGTACAATGGCGGCCAGAATTCCAAGAACAACGCCGAGACCTTGCAACTGCTCGCCAAGGGCGCGATCACGATGGGACCGGTCTGGTCCGATCAGGGCCTCAGTGCGCTGAAAAACGGCTCGCTGCCCGCGAACATCAAACTCGTGCAGATCAAGCCGCCGTTCAGTGGCGGAAGCTCGTACCTCGGTGTCGCCGGCGACAGCCCTAATAAGTCTGAGTCCTTCAAATTCTTGAACTGGTTGCTCTCGGACGAACCGCAATCGGTTGTCACCGACAAGATGAACGGTTATCCCGGCGTCAAGATTGCCTTCATGCCGGACGATGTGCGCAAGAAATTCGGTGCCTTCGCCAAGAGCTTCAGCTTCGGATTCTCGAGCAAGTTTGGTGCGGACATGAACCGCCTGTGGTACGAGAAGGTCGCTGGCACGCCACAACCTCAACGCTAAAATTATAGATCAGACTCGAGCAACATGAACCCGAGCACATCCTCGAGCGCCCAACCACCGAACCCCACGTCGTTGGGTCAACGGGCGCGACGCAACTCCTGGCGGGAGCCCATTTTCGGGCTCCTGTTGGTTTTGCCACCGATGGCGGTGCTGGTGCTGCTGGTGATTTATCCGGCGTTCGAGGCCGTGAAATTCTCGCTCGGCATCATTCCCGAGGACAACCCGGCCTATGCGAGCGGCATGGATTTGGTGCGCTCGAGCACGCCGACTTTTCTCGCGTTCAGCAAACTTTTTGCCAGTCAATTCTTTGCCGATAACTTCGCGCTGACACTGCGCGTCTCGCTGGTTTCGGTGATCTTGCTGGTGCTCGTCTCGTACCCGCTGGCCCTGTACTCGAGGTTCGGTCACGGCAAACCCGCCGAGGTCGTTCGCGTGCTCAGCCTGCTGCCGATGTTCGTGCCGGTGATCATCGCCACGTATGCGCTGATCACTTTTTTTGGCGACAACGGTTGGGCCGAGGCGATCCTGATGCGTTTCGGCATTCCGTTCAACTCGATCATTCGTCAAGAATCTGGGATTGTGCTCGGGCAGATTTGGGTTGGGATTCCCTTCGCGGTCTTGATGCTCTCGAGCGGTCTGGACGCGATCAGTAATGAAAGTCTCGAGGCGGCTCGAGATCAGGGCGCGAATTCATGGACGGTGTTCTCGAGGATCATCTTGCCACTCAATCTGGTGCCATTGTTGATTGTCCTGACGTTTTCGTTCATAGGTGTCTTCGGCAGTTACACCGTGCCGTACATGCTCGGCCCGACCGCACCGCAGATGCTGGGTGTCAGCATGTCGCTGAATTTCGGCGCGTTTCGTCAACCGCAAGCCGCCGTGGCGATGGCGGTCGTCAGCTTCGCCGCCTGTGCGCTCGCCGGGGCCGCCTACGTCTGGGCGATCACCCGTCAACGCGGGGCGACCTGAGATGGGCGACTGATGCGTTACCTGTGGTTCCTCGAGCATCCCGCCATGCGTCGTGCCTTCACGCTGAGTGTCGTGATTGTGCTCGCGGCCTTCTTGATCCTGCCGCTGCTGACCTTGCTGCTGTGGGCCTTCAGCGAACGCTGGTTTTACCCGGCGCTCGTGCCGCAACAATTCGGTCTGAAATGGTGGTCGTGGATTCTCGAGAACACCGATATTTCCAAGGCCGCATTTTGGAGTTTCACGATTGCACCGACCGTCACCCTGCTCGCCGCCGTGATCTGCCTGCCCGCCGCGTATGCGTTCGCCCGCTTTGAGTTTCCGTTCAAGCGCGTCTTTTACGTCGCGCTGCTCGCCTCGAACGCCTTTCCGAAATTGGGACTGTACATCGCCATCGCCACGGTGTTCTTTCAGTTGCGATTGGTCGGCACCTTCTGGGGCGTGGTCTTCGTGCACCTGATCAACACCCTCGTGACCATGACCTGGATTCCGGCCGCCGGTTTCGCCAGCGTGCCACGCGAACTCGAGGAGGCCGCTCGAGATTTGGGGGCCAGCCCTTTACGTGTCTTTTTCACCATCACCCTGCCAATTGCCTTGCCGAGCGTGATCGTTGCGGGCATCCTCACCTTCCTGTCTTCGCTCGACGAGGCGCAGGCCACCTTGATTATTGGCGCACCAAACGTGCTGACCATGCCGGTGCAAATGTACACGCTGGTCGGCAATTACCCCGAACCGGTCGGTGCGATTTTCAGCCTGCTGCTCGGCGCACCGTCGGTGATTTTGCTGCTGCTGGCGAGACGGTTTTTGATGTCGGGTTACATCGCCGCCGGATTCAAAGGTTGAACGCTCGAGGTTGAAATTCTCGTGCAGCAATCAATCCCGCTCGAGCCAAAAATGGAGAAATCGAAACCATGGCCGAAATCATTTTTGAACACGTCAGCAAACGCTACGGCAACAAACCCGCCGTGGACCGCCTCAACCTGACCGTCTCGAGCGGCGAGTTCATCAGTCTGCTCGGACCGTCTGGTTGTGGAAAAACGACCAGTTTGCGAATGCTGGCGGGCTTCATTGCGCCGGACGAGGGCGACATTCGCATCGATGGCAACAGCATGCTCGAGGTTGGTCCCGAAACCCGTCCGACCGCGATGGTCTTTCAACGTTACACGCTCTGGCCGCACATGAACGTCTTTCACAACGTTGCGTTTGGCCTAAAACTGCGCCGCGTCGAAACCCGAATGATGACCGAACGTGTCGGACGAATGCTCGAATTGGTCGGGCTGCCCGGTTACGAAAAACGAATGCCGAGCCAACTCTCCGGCGGGCAGCAACAACGTGTCGCGCTGGCCCGGGCCTTGGTGGTCGAACCCAAAGTCTTGCTGCTCGACGAACCGCTCTCGAGTTTGGATGCGCGATTGCGGGTCAGTCTGCGCGAGGAGATTCGGGCGATTCAACGGCAGCTTGGCATCACCACCGTTTTTGTCACACACGATCAAGAGGAGGCGCTGGCGGTTTCGGATCGCATCGCCGTGATGAACGACGGTCTGCTGTTGCAGGTTGCCAGCCCGAGCGAGTTGTACACCAACCCAAGCACGCTGTTCGTGGCGCAATTTATTGGCAGCATGAATGTTTTGCCCGCCAGAATTCAAGCCAACACGCTCGAGACTTCCGGCTTTCGCTTCGCCGCGCACGGTTGGCCGGACGGTCAAGTGATGCTCGCCATCCGACCCGAAGACCTCGAGTTCGCCGCCTATGGTGGCGCTGCGTGTTCGCTCGAGGGGGAAACGGACCTGGGGCATTACCGATCATTGAACCTCAAAGTCGCCGGGGATTCGTTGACGATGTTCGCGCCACGCGGTACGGATGTTGGGCAATCCGTTCGGGTTCGTCGAGCCTTGGTTTACGCGAACGGAAAACTCGCGGGCAACCTTGAATTGCCCGTGCTCGAGCGAACCGTTTTGGTTTGAGTGCCCCGTATTTCGAGACGCGCAAAGCGGGTTTTTTCAGGACCATCCAACCGCGTAGACCTGCCCCTGTCGCACCTCAAGTTTAATGTTCTGGAGGCCCTGATCGGTCAGACCGCCGAGCGAACTTCCATCGGTGTTGAAGGTCATCAGGTGACAGGGGCAGATCAGCAGGCGATCAAGATTGGGCGGTTGCGGTTCGCAGCCGTTGTGCGTGCACACGAGCGTGTAGGCGGTCAAGTAGATTCGCTTGTCGATCTCGAGCACCTTCGGATTCGGGCGCTTGGGGATCGGAAGGCGCACGGTGAGCGACTTGATTTTTTCGTAATCGAAGATGACCGAGTCGTATTCGTTGGCAAAATCTGTCAGCTTGGCAACTTGAATCTCGGTCACTGCCCGCCTTGCGCCGCCATGCCATCCCAGCGTTAGGCATGTTGCGGCGGCGATGGTCCGAAGGGCATCACGTCGGCTGGCCTTTTTGGTGATTTCAATTGCGGGTTCGGGTTCTGCCGGCGAGTCGGGCGGGGTCATTTGCGCAAATATATCGGATTCGAGAGCGCCAGCGTGTTCTGCCAATCGCGGCCCGCTCCGCTCCGTGATTGCGCCCCTCGAGCGAAGACTTCGACGCGAAAGTACGATCCTGGCGTCTGACCAATCTCGAACGGAATCTCGAGCCGATCCTGCGACGCGGGCACATCCCAGTGCTTGTGATAGAAACCATTTTGCATCACGATCACGCGGGCCGGAAAGTTCAATTGCTCGAGCGCGATCCGAAAGTTCACGCCAGATACGCTGTCAATCTCGTCGCCCATGATCGCGGTTGCCGTGCCGCTTGAGGCGCTAAACTCGAGCTTCGGTCCAAGCGTCGCATAGGCGTGACCGCGCCGCAGTGCCTCAATGATCGCCTTCGGCTCGAGCGCCGTGGCATGAACCGCCGTGAACGCCTGACCGAGCCTGTGACGGCCCTTCCAGGGATCGTGCGTGTCTGTGCCAGCAACTCCGGTGATCCGATGTCCGGCCCGCAGCAGGCCATCCCAGAGCGCGAGTTGCGCGGTGTTTCCCTCGCCCTCGAAGTGATGGTAAACCTCGATCATGTCGGCCAATACCCAATCGAACTCGTGGTAACGCCAACCCAAATCCAAGGCGAAGGCGTGATTGACGCAGAACAATCCGCCCTGATGATGCACGGCTCGAGCGGCATCGTTGATCGACCAGTGTTCGGGATCATCGACAAACGGATTGATCCAACCCGAAAGCCCGTGCATGTTCGCGTGGCCGCGATGCCCGGTGATTTCAGAACCCCTCATCACGCACAGGTGCTCATCCGAAAGCGACTCGAGTTCGGGCCAACCGGCGTTGGAAAAATGATCGGTCAGGGCCAGAAAATCCAATCCGTGTTTGCGTGCCGAGGCGACGACCTCAGCCACCGTTGTCTGACCATCGCTGTGATGGCTGTGCGAGTGCAACTCGCCGCGATACCAGCCCGCACCGGTGCGACCATTGTGCGCCGCCGGTTTGAAAATCTCGAGCATTCCAGGTTTGCCATACCCCGCCTCAACCGTGACGCTGTAATCCGCGATGTACTCGGTGCGCTCGAGGTCCAATTGCACGCGCCACGATCCGGGTTCGATCTCGCCAGCCAGAGCGCCGATGCTGGCCGTGCCCGCACCAAACTCGAGCGATGGCGCAATGTCACCGATGGCTCCGGGCATCATCCTCGAGCCGCGATAACCGTTGGGTCCGAAGACCGAAAGGTAAAGTTGGCAGATGCCTTCTTTGCGATACCGCAGCGTGACCTTCAGGCTGGTCACGCCCTCGGACACGTCGAAATCGTGATAGAGGTACGGCGCTGTGGTCTCTGGGGAAACCTGCCCGTGAAAGCTTGCAAGTTCCTCGAGTTGGCCCGAATTGTTCTCGCGTTCTGCAATCATCATGCGACCATCCTTTCAACGCCGTAGGGATTCGGAAGTTGCGCAAACAAATCTGGTCGGTTGCTGGTCAAACCATTTACCCCAGCCGCGAGGCAGGCGTGCATGTCCTCGGGTCGATCTATCGTCCAGGCGAGCACGGCAATGTTTTGCGCGTGCAACCGCTCGAGCAATTCCGGGCCGCCATTGTCCGGGTACAACAGGCGGCCATCAATCGTCACGGCTGGCGTACCAATCTCCAAATCCGTGATCCCATACGCGGTGCGCCAATCGCCGGTCAGCGTCAAGGACGTGCCAATGTTCGGCTCGAGCAATTGAATTTCGGTCATTGTCGAACGCGAACCGCCACAAACGATCACCGGGGCGAACTCGAGGTGACGCAACGTTTGCACGATGCCTTTCGCCAAACCTTCGGCTTTGAGATCAATCATCAATCCGCAATGTCCACGGGCGATTTCGATGCCCGTCTCCAGCGTAATGATCCGCTGCCCATCACCGATGTCGATGCTTTGAAGCGTCTCGAGACTCGAGGTGGCGATCACGTGTTTCGTGCCGTCTGCGCCGTGAACATCATCGTCATGCCAGAGGACCAGCCGACCATTGGAGGTCACGTGTAAATCCACCTCGATCAAATCCACGCCAATCATGGCGGCAGCCTCAAGCGCCTGGGCCGAATTTCCCGGTGCGACAAATGGTGCGCCACGGTGAGCGGTGCGCAACCACTGACCGGCCTCGAGTTTTTCACGCAGCGGTGCGGGAAGATTGAATCGAATCATGACCGTCAGGCTAACGAGAACGTGTCAGAGTCTCGTCAAATCAACTTGGTTTACGTTAGGAGTCGAACAAACTGACCAGCCCGAGTTCTTGCTCGAGGATAGAAATATAGCCTCTGTGAATAACCGTGATAAACAGGTGATTTCACAATTCTGACTCATCGTTTTTCGTCGTGAACCTGGTTGTTTCGCAACTTTGAAAGGTCCACCTCTTTGGTTCCACGATTGGGTATGGATCGAAACAGCACGCGATAAACCTGGCGTTGGAACTTTCGGATCAGGCGTTGAAGGTAGTGTTGAAACAACAGCCCTTTGGGATCAGACTTTTTGTGGTCAAGCCGTCTGTGTTCGTGGTTGTGTGAGGCGTACTGAGGGTTGATGTTCACCGGTGAATTCCCTTTCATGAAGTCATATTCTGGATTGATCTCTTGTGGCGCTGGATTCTCAGATCGGGCAGCGGCAGTCAAAGCCACCACCCGATCTTTTTAGGCGTTTAAGGATTCACAACTTTGATTCGATCTCGAGGTGTGGTGCCAACCGGCGTTCCAGCTTTCGCCTGGGCTTGCAAGTATTGTTGCAAGGCATCCAGATCAACCTCGCCGCCCACGCGGTCTTTGCCTTCTTTCAAAACCGCAAAATTATCGCCACCGTCCGCCAGAAAATTGTTGACCGTGATTCGGTACGCTTTGGCCGGATCGAGTGCCGCGCCGTTCAAGCTGACCTCGAGCACCTTTGAACCCTGCGGTTTTTTCGCATCCCAGGTGTACGCGAACCCCTTCGAGATTTGCAAGATTCGGTTTTGTCCCGCCGCCGGATTCTCGAACTGCTGCTCGAGCAGCGTTTTGATTTGCGCTCCGGTCACACTCAGCACGACCAGGCTGTTGCCGAACGGTTGGACCGTGAAGGCATCGCCGTAGGTCACGTCTTTGCTGGCGCTCGGGTTCGGTGGCAGGTGCGCACGAATGCCGCCGGGATTCATGAACGCGATCACCGCGCCGCCCTTTTCTGGGGCTTTGGTCGCCTCGAGTTGCGAATCGGCAATCACGTCGCCCAGGGCGCTCTCTCCGGCTGGCGACGCATCTCGAGTAATTTGTTCGACACCAAGCTTGGCGATGGGCTGGTTGGCGATTGGATCGGTCATGGATTTGGCTTTGGTCACGAGTGCGGTCATGTTCGCGTCTTTGGCGACCTTGGCGCTGTCGAGCACAATCGCATCCGAGGTGGCCGAGATCACGTCTTTGGTTTTCGGATCAATCGCCAGGTCAATCTGCATCATGATGTGCCCATACTGGTCGCTCTGTGTCACCAAACGCCCGTCAACCCTGCACTGGTAGCCGCGATGGGTGTGACCGCTGACCACCACATCCACGGCCTTGTCGAGCCGTTTGACGATATCCACGATGCTGCCCGCGAGCGAGCCACAATCTTTTTGGTCGAACAATTCTTTGGCTGTGCCGCCCTGATGGATCAAGAGCACCATCGTTTCGATGCCTTTGGCTTTCAATTCGGGAATGTACTTGTTGACCGCCTCGGCCTCGTCCAAAAACTCGAGACCGGCCACACCGGAGGGAAGCACAATCGTTGGTGTTTCTTTGAGGACCGCACCGATGAACGCAATCTCGAGGTTGCCGACCTTGCGAATGAAGTACGGTGGCAGGAAGGTTTTCCCGGTCGCTTTGTCCACGACGTTCGCGGCGATGTACTGAAATTTCGCGCCAGCGAAACTCGGGTTGAACTTACAGGCTTTGCTCGGATCAAAAGCTTCACAGCCACCCTTTTGCATCCGCATCAGTTCTTTGGCACCCTTGTCCAATTCGTGATTGCCGAGCGACCCGACCTCCATGCCGATCTGCGAAAGCGCATCGATTGAGGGTTCATCGGCCAGCAGTGAACTGACCAGTGGGCTCGCGCCGATCAAGTCGCCACCACCGACGACAATCGTGTTCGGATTTTTGGCTTTGACTTCCTTGACGGCTGTCGCAATCGCTTCGACACCACCGGCCTGAAGCGTCAAGGTTTTCGTGCGGTCTGCCGGGTCGGGCACGCGAAACCCGGATGGCAAGAGGTTGCCGTGAAAATCGTTGATCGCCAATAGACTGACCTTGACCGGATCGCTCTGCGCCGTACCGATACTCGTTCCAACCGCTGCGATCACAACCGCTGCGCCCACCGTGAGCACCAATGCCAATGCTGATTTCTTCATGCCAGCCTCCTCGAGCTTCCTGCGATTTGCGGGTTGAGTGTAACGCCCCGAGTTCGTTCGGGACTTGATCGAGTTCACATGCGAATGATCAAGCGTGTGTCAGGGCTCAGACTCGAGTGGCTTCTTGCAGACTGAGTTCAGAAGTGCTCAAGTTGGATTGTGTTTCAAGTCGAATGACTTCGCCAATCAATGGCACGCGCACAGCACCCGGCAATGCTTGTTCACGCCAGATGCGTTGCGCCTCGCGCTGCCAGGTCGTATCGTCCCAACCGAAACCATCGCCAACATCTTCGTGACCCGAAATGTGCACCAACCACGAATTTTGTGGCTCGAGCGCGGCCGCGAAACGTTGCACCATCCCGAACGAAACATGACTGGCGGGTTTGCCCTCGTGACTGTGGGTGTAGGCCCAAGTGTTGCAATCGAAAAAGACGTGATCGGCGTGACACAATTTCTCGAATGCGGCACGTTGGGTGGGATTCGGATGCTCGAGCCAAGTGTTGCCCACATCCGTATCCCAAAGAAATACAAGCTTGGTTCCAGGCATCTCGAGCACGAAACCAGAACAGCACGGCCAGGAATCGTCTGAACCATTTGGGTGAAGATCCGCCGAGTGATGCGAAAGCGTGACCGGTGTCAGCGTCACGTCCGGCAACTCGAGCCTGATCGGTTCGAGCAATGATCCAACCGGACTGAACTCGTTTGAATGCTGCAACTTGAGGCCAGCCTTTTCGAGTTGCGGGTAGATTCGCTCGAGCCATGCTGCACTTCCGGCCCGAGCCCAGACGGGAACATTTTTCGGCGTGATTCCATTTCGTGCCTGAGATCGCGCCCAAGTTTTGGTCAACGGTGCGAGTTCGCAGGTGTGATCCGAATGCCAATGCGACAACACAATCTGATCGAGGCGCGGCTGCAATCGCAACGCCTCGATGCGTGACAGGCTTTCGCGCACGCCAGCGCCGACATCGAACAGGACGTGATGCACGAGGCTCGAGCCCTCATAGGACAAAAGCGAAATCGAGGTGTTCGCCATTCGAGACTGACGCTTACAACGGGCGCAATCGCAACCGAACTCCCGAATCCAGGCGTTGTCCAACCCGTTGACCACCAACTCGTGACGCATCACCAGATCGGCTCGAACAGCATAACCACGCTGCCAGGAGCGACCGTCAAACTTGGAAACAACGAGAAGCGTCCTCGGGTCGAATTGAACCAATCGGAATCAAAAAGCGATTGCGTCAAACCAAACGTGCGCAATGCTGCCAGTGCTCGAGGATGAACCACAAATCCGCGCAGGGTTTGCTCGAGTGACGATGGTGCTCGAGCGTCCGCTTCGGCGGCTTGGGTCATTTGTTCAAAGGTGCTGCTGGCGAGTTCTCGGGCAAAGTCTTCGTCCATGTCCAAGGCTATCCGGCTTGTGTCATGCGTGTGTTTGCAGGAACGAATTCGAGACACGAACTTGAGACACGAACTTGAGACACGAACTCGAGACACGGACTCGAAATACAAACTCGAGCGTCCTGAGGAGGATGACGCTCGAGCAAACAATGAACGTTGGTTTTGAAATCGGTTTACTTCTGGTCAAACAACGGTGCGGTGCGTGCAACCAAATCCTTGATCGTCGCCTCGACCGGAGCGTTTTGCAGGTAGATGCTCTCGAGCGATTTGATGATCTCCTGAGTGACCTGGAAGTACGCCGGGCTGCTCGGGCGCGGTGAGGCGTAAGGCAGTTGACGCACGCCCATATCCAGACCTTGTTCCGTGCGAATGTATTTCTTGAATGGTTCAAAATCGCTGGTTGGACGGGTGATCGGCACGTAATTGCTCATCTTGATCCAGTTGTATTGCGTTTCGGGTTGTGCCAGCCAACGCATGAATTTCCAGGCCGCCTGTTGCTTTTCTGGTGCGATGCCTTTGCTGATGGCGAGCGTCGCGCCACCGACCGGCACGGCGGGCTTTTTGAAGTAGGGAAGCGGTGCGACCTTGAAGGCGAACTTGCAGTTGGCTTTGATGTTCGGGCGGCTCGCCACGCTCGAGAAGCGCAGCGCAAACTTTTCGGCACAAAAATCCAAGTTGCTGGTCGCATTCGCCACGATTGCGGTGCCATCGCGGAAGAATCCGCCCCAGTTGTCGATGACCTCGAGCGCGGCTTTATCGGAGAGGTTCAATTTGCCATTCTTGACGATCTGTGTACCGTTGGAGAGCAACGCACCCTCGAGCACCCACGGGAAGGATTCAATCGCCACGGCCGGGACGTTGTTGGCGGCTTTGATCTTCTTGGCGGCCTCTCGCATTTTTGGATAGGTGCGAATGTCGTCCAGGGTCACGCCAGCCTTTTTGAGCATCTCTGGGTTGTAGTACAAAACCGGGTTCGAGTTGTTCCACGGCATCGCAAAGACCTTGCCAGAATTTGTTGGGTCGGCCTGACGTTTGAAGACCGGCCAGAATTGATCAAACGTCGGTTTGAAGCCCTCGAAGCTCGAGAGTTCGACGAGCGCACCGGCATCGGCAAGGCGTGGCCAGTAGGCGACCTCGAGTTGCAGAATGTTGGCGGCAGGCGCTCCTGCCGCGATGCCTGCGAGGGCTTTTTGCACGACGGCCTCGTAATCCTTGCCGGAGAATTCACCCTTGATCGTGACTTCGGTTTGCGATTCGTTGTAGGTCTTGATCATGACCTCAATCGCCTTGCCCAACTCCCCGCCCAAACCGTACAAGAACGTGACCTCGGTGCGTTTGGTTTGCGCCAGACTGCTCGAGATAACGATGGCCCCCAAGCCGAGTGCGACCAATAATCCAACGGTTGACTTCTTCATACCGACCTCCGAATAAAACGGTGAACCTGAACTGAGACGAGATGGCGAATGGCCTGTGATCGACACGGTTTGAACAAGACCCGAGTGTGGATGCTCGAGCCGAAAATCGAATTGTCTTGCGCTTCAAATCGCTAGCCTTTTAATCCACTAGCCCTTCAATCCACTCGACGCGGCACTTTCGATGAACCATTTCTGCGCAAAGCCATAAACGATCAAGACCGGCGTCACAACCAATGTGGTCGCGGCGAGCACCACCGGAATGTTGCTGCCCTCGAGACTCGTGAAGCTTGCCAGCCCAACCTGCACGGTGCGAAATTCGTCCTTGCTGATGGCGATGTACGGCCAGACGAGCGCGTTCCAAGTGCCCAAAAAGGTCAGCACGCCGAGGGCCGAAAGTGCGGGCGTGTTGACCGGCATCAAAATCCGAAACAAGAATTGCCACGGGTTCGCACCATCGATCCGCGATGCCTCCTCGAGTTCCTTCGGGGTTTTCAAAAACGCTTGCCGCAACAAAAACACAC
>JAYURE010000087.1:0-2285 GCA_043756345.1 Deinococcales bacterium
ACGTCACTTTTGGCCACTCGCTCTGCTCGAGAAATACTCACGTATTTCTGCCACTTTCCACTAGCACTAACTTTGGAACATGAATCCGGTCCCGTCGGACAAACGTACACATTACAGACCCCCAAAGGCGTGAGGCTGACCGTTCGAGCCTCGAGCCGTAAACCGCCCACCCAAACGCAACTCGAGGTGTTCGCGTAACCGTGCAAACGAGACGGGTTTGTTCAGAACCAACAGGCCCGTCAACTCTGGGCGATCCTTGAGCAATTCCGGGGCCAAACCGGTGATAACGATCACCTCAAGGCGTTCAAACCCCGGCATCGCCTTCAGAGTGCGGATCAGGTGAAAGCCGTCCATGCGCGGCATTTGCAAATCCATGACCAGCACCTCCGGTTTGAAATCCCCGATCTCGAGGAGCGCCCGCACGCCGTCGTCGGCGGTACGAACCTCGAGCGGCAGGCCCCATTGTCGAAAGGTCATGCCGTAAAGCTTGAGGAGGTCTGGGTCGTCCTCGACCACCAGCAGGCGCGTGTTGGTCTCGAGCGCAGTCTTGCGTTCGCGCAGCATTGCCTGAACCGAGGCTCGAGCCACCCGGCGATGTCCACCGACGGTGCGGTACGCCCGCAGTGCGCCCTGCTCGACCCACTGCTGAACGGTGCGTAACGAAACACCCAAAAGCTTGGCCGCCTCGCGTGTCGTACAAACCTCACCGAGATCAGGGTCGGGCTGGAGGGGATCGGGCAGTTCGGGCTTGACCGAGGATGAAGGCGCGATGTCGGGTTTCATATTGTTCAATTCTAGCAGATCATATATATTTTTAAATGTTAGGAATTACACACAGCCCCGAGGACCGCGCTCCCTCGAGACGGAACAGGAGCCACCCATGAATCAGCCCATCAACCAAACCGTCGCCATCGAAGCGCAACCACAACAGATTCCCGCGCAACAACTGCTTGAACCCCCGGCGACTACTCAATTCAGTCAAGACCTCGGACCGCAACTCGAGTATTACGCCCGCGAACTCGGTACGACCTACCAAATACTGATCGAACGCAGCGCCATGCTCGAGCAGAGTCAACGGGCGATCATCGCCGCGTTTACCGCCAGCATTGAGGCACGAGACCCGTACACCGAGGGTCACACGCACCGCGTCACCAGTTACGCCATGTCCATCGCCCGTGAACTCGGCTGGCAAAACGCGAAACTCGAGCAGGTGCAACTCGGCTGCGAACTGCACGATGTCGGCAAGATCGCCATTCCCGACCGAATCCTGCAAAAAACCGAACGCCTGACCAGCGAAGAATTCGGCATCATCCGCACCCACCCGGAGGTCGGTGCAAAAATGATCCGCACGATTCCCTACCTCGAGAGCGCCCTGCCCTATGTGCTGCACCACCACGAACGCTGGGATGGCACGGGCTACCCGTATCGGCTCGCGGCCGAGGCGATTCCGATAGAGGGCCGACTTACCGCCGTGGCCGATGCCTTCGACGCGATGACCTCAGATCGGCCTTACCGCAAAGGGATGCCGTTGCCAGAGGCGATACTCGAGATTGAAAACGGAATCGGTAAACAGTTCGATCCGAAGATGGCCCGGGCATTGCTGTGCGGCTTTGAGAACAAACGCATCAAGTTTATTCCGACGATGTGAAACGGTGTGAAGAGGAAAGGGTGGTATTTCACGTCTTGTGCTGATCCCATCCTTGTTGCGTTTATTGCGATTGTCCTCTACCCTTAGTATCCAGGATGAAATAACTTCCTCGTTTGGTCTCGAGAGACCTCGCTATATTGCACGTGGTTGTTTTAGAAATAGGGAAGTTATTTCATCCCAAGTCCTTAGGTCATGACCTCCCTGACCATCACCCCCCCAACCGCCCACGACACCCAACTCGCCAGAACCTCCAGCACCCAACTCGCCAGACTCGCACCGGCAGAACTCAGCTTTCAGATCGCTGGCGAAACCATCACCCTGCCCTCGAGCGCCGTGCAAATCCTGCAACGCGCCCTCGCCGAACTCGCCCAAGGTCACGCGGTCGCCGTCACCCCGCTCGAAACGCAACTGACCACGCAACAGGCCGCCGACCTGATCGGTGTCTCCAGACCGCACCTGATCAAACGGCTCGAGGATGGCGAAATTCCATTCTCGATGGTCGGTTCGCACCGTCGCATCGGGCTCGAGGATGTGCTGGCCTTCAAACTCAAACTCGAGCGTTCCCGTGATGAGGCGCTGCGCGAACTGGTCGAACAGGCCCAAGAGTTGCGCATGGGTTACGGCAAAGACGATCCCG
>JAYURE010000088.1:0-2282 GCA_043756345.1 Deinococcales bacterium
CCTCGAAGTTAGGCTGATCAAAGGTTGGTGGTTGCGGAGCAATCGGCATCAATTGCGGTTCCATGGTTCACTTCTCCAACGTTGAACGAATGACCTCGAATTGCTCGTGCGTGATCTCGCCGGTGGCGAAACGCATTCGGGCCGTCTCGAGCGCATCGTCACGTCGCCAAGAAAAACTGGGTTCGTTGCGTTCAGCCTCACGTGCTTTGGCCTCGAGTCCTTTTTGTAACTCCTCGTACTGCTCAGGCGTGATCTCGCTTTTGGCGAGGCGGGTACGGGCGATCTCGAGCGCACCGTCTCGGGTGGAAAAATTGTTCATCCAGGAATTGCCACGCATTGGTCGTGACCAGCCGCCCCAATTGCCTGGACCGCGACCACCGGCGAAACGCCCACCGCGCACAAAGAACATGATTGCGCCAATCAGCAAGGCCAGAAAGAACAGATTGCCCAACAAGTGTAAGAACATGAAACCGAATCCGAAACCGCCACCGTACATTCCGTGATGCCACATGGGTAATGCCTCCATTTCGACGCTCAGCCCACGTTCAGGCTCGAGCGAATGAACAGAAGGTAGTCCCTGGCGAATGAACGAAGCCCGAGGCGAATGTGAATCAGAGGTGAATCCAGAGCGGCAATGGGCAATCAGGAATAAGCGATGAGCCAAGGCAAACTCGAGCACCATTTCATCGGTATTCTGGCCTGCATTCTGGCCTGCATTCCGGCCCACGGTGGAACACAGTGCAAGTGGTCGCAAATCCGGTAAACTGCTATCCGTTCGCACAATCCACTCCAATGATTCAACCCGGAGGTCACATGAAGAAGATCATCAACGATCCGAACCATTTTGTTGTCGAAATGCTCGAGGGACTCTACCTTGCGCACCCGGACATGCTTGCGCACACGGCAGGCGATCCTCACTGTTTGACTCGAGCCGACTCGCCCGTTGCAGGGAAAGTTGCGCTTGCCACGGGAGGAGGTTCCGGGCATTTGCCGGTCTTCCTCGGGTCCGTTGGCAAAGGCATGTTGGATGGCTGCGCAATCGGCGATGTCTTCCAAAGCCCCAGCAGTGACCAGATGCTCGAGGTGACACGCAAGATTCACGGCGGCAAAGGCGTCCTGTACATTTATGGCAATTACGGCGGCGATGTCATGAATTTCGACATGGCGACCGAAATGGCGAGCATGGAGGACATCGAAGTGCGAACCGTTCTCGTCAAAGATGATGTCGCCAGCGCCGAGGCCGCTCGAGCCGAGACGCGACGTGGCGTGGCGGGCATGATTTATGCCTTCAAAATAGCTGGAGCCAAAGCCGACTTGGGAGGCTCACTCGAGGAAGTCGAGGCCGCCGCGATCAAAGCCCTGGCGCACACCCGCACGATGGGCGTGGCGCTTGGACCGTGCATCCTGCCAGCGGTAGGCAAACCGACCTTCACCGTTCCAGAAGGGGAGATGGAACTCGGCATGGGCATTCACGGCGAGCCTGGGGTGCGCAAAGGCAAGCTCGAAAGCGCCGATTCAATCGCTCAAACGATTCTCGAGACGATCATGGTCGATATGCCGCTCGAGACGGGCAATCGCGTTTCGGTCATGGTCAATGGCCTCGGTGCAACACCGCCCGAAGAGTTGTACATCCTCTACCGCAAAGTTCACAACATGCTCGAGGCGCACGGCGTGACCGTACACAAAGCCTTCGTTGGTGAGTACGCCACCAGCCTCGAGATGGCGGGTGCGAGCATCACGGTCATGAAACTTGATGCGGAACTCGAGCAGCTTCTGGACCATCCGGCACACACGCCGTTCTTTCGCGTATGAGTCAGGATTTTATCGCAGCAGATTTTGTAGCGGGGATCGAACGCGCCGCGCACAAAGCCCTCGAGATCACCGACAAATTAAACGAACTCGACGGCGCGATGGGCGATGGCGATACCGGAGTCAGCGTTGCCAAAGGCGCGAACGGAATCCTCGAGCACATCAAAACGAACCCTCCAGCCGATGACCTGGGCAAATGGCTGGCGGGAGTCGGCATGGCTTACAACCGCGTCGCCCCAAGCACCATGGGCGCACTTGTCGCCACCGCCTTGATGCGGGCGGGCAAAGAGGCGATGGGAGTCTCGAGCGTCGATGCGGGCACGCTCGCCAAAATGATCGCTGCGGCGAACGTTGGGATTCAAGAACGCGGCAAAGCGAAACCTGGCGACAAGACGCTGGTTGATGCCCTGCACCCCGCCGCAGAAGCCTTCGCCAAAGCCATCGAAACCGGCTCGAGCCTAACCGACGCCTGC
>JAYURE010000089.1:0-6233 GCA_043756345.1 Deinococcales bacterium
ATTTCGAGTGTGAAACCAGAGGAATTGAGTCGATTCCAGTCGTAAACGCACTTTTTTATGGGTTGCGTCGAGACGTGTCCCATTCTGCGGCTGCACCCCAAAATCCCGTTCACAGTTGGCCTCATTCTCTGGTACTGGTCGTTGGACTGTGGAAATCTGCCGTGCAAGTGCGCTAGATTAAAGGGTAACTGTTGCAAAATCGTGACTTGCGAACTGAATCACAACATCCTCCAAGTCTTAATGCCCACTTTTTGGCCGATCCTCAACCACAAACAATCCCGAGAACCAGGTTCTCAGATCACGAGGTCTTTTGGGTGGCAGACACAGAAGCACACCGCGAGTTCATCGCCAAATCCAAACTCTTCCACGGTGCGCCGGACGGCGCGATTCGCATGGCGGCAGAGGCCGCAACCATCCGGCATTTCCCCGAGGACAGCACGATTTTCCGCGAGGACGATCCTGGCGAGGCCGTGTACCTGCTGACACAGGGTCGGATCAAGATTGCTCGGGCGAACCTCGAGGGTCGGGAACGCATCTTCACGATCATGACGCCACCAGAAGTCATCGGTGAGATGGCGTTGATTTCGCACATGCCTCGCACCGCCACGGCGTTCTGTCTGGACGATGTTTCGGCGCTGGCGATTTACCGTGACGAACTGCGCGGGATTCTGGACCGCTACCCGGTGGTCTTGTGGAACCTGGCCAACATCATGGCGAAACGCCTCGGCGACATGAACCGCGAGGTCGAAATGCTTTCATTTGCCAGCACGCAAAGCTGCGTGGCTTACGCGCTGCAAAGCCTGTTCTTGCGCGGCGCATTTGTGAATGGCGCGGACGGCAAACCGACATTGGGCTTCACGCATCAAGACCTGGCGAACCGCACGGGAAACTCTCGAGAAACCATCACCCGGGTTTTGCGTGACCTCGAGCATGAGGGGATCATTCGCACGCGACCGGGCCAGATCACGTTGTTGCGCCCGGATGCGCTCGAGGACATTATTTTTGGGTTGCGCGAAGAGGACGAGTAACGCCCGCAAAGATTCAGACCTGCATAATCTTGATCCGATACCCTCGTTGCAAATGCGGCGAGGGTTTTGTGCCGCTGGAGGCTCGAGTCATGAAACGCACTGTCATCATCCTGTCCATCGCCATGCTGTTTACTGCCTGTACCAAGCCGATCACACTCGAGCCGAAACCTGAACCGATCATCGAAGTCATTCAACCTGATCCCATCTCGAGCACCGATCCGGTCGTGCTGCCACCTGTGGACTCGAGCACTGGACCGATTGTTGGTAAAGCTGGCGAATGGACTGTGGTTGGGAAATTGCAGAACCCAGACGGTCTTCGGAACACCGTGGTGCTCAAAGATGAACGGGTCTTGTTTTACGGCATTACAAGCAACTTCATTGGAAACATCAACGGAGTTGCCACTTACGACTCTGTTCGACACGCAGAAATCTTTAATCCAGAAACGAGAGTCTCGAGCGAGATCAAAAATTTTGATTACTCGAAGGTTTTTGTCTTGGAAGATGGCCGGGTTGCCCTGTACAAAACGGCCAGGATCAGCGTGTTTGATCCAGCCACGAATCTGTTCCGGCATTTTCCAATTCAGGAATTCTCAGAAAATTACCGGTTTCTTTTTTTTGAAAGCCCAGACGGGAACATTACTTACGGTCAAGATCAAAGAAATGTTTATCGTCAAGGGCTCCGGGATGTAAAAATCTTGAACATTCAAACTGGGAAGTCAACGGTTATTGACTATCCGATTGAATCGGCCCCATCGTACTTAAAACTCGAGGACTGGTATTGGCAGGAACAAACTGTTTTGGTCCCTCGCGGAAAGCGGGAAGTCATTCAGATCAGTCCAGACTACCCGGATCAACCTCAGGGTCTTGCCGATTTTGATTTTTTGAAGCCTTACAAAGTGTCTGTGCTGGGCTTGACAGATCAATCTTTTTCAACCTCGAGTTCTTTTTCAATTGATTTACCTTACGGAATCACATCGGGGAAACTGCTGGATGAGAACATCTTGCAACTTGTGCAGTTTCAACCGGCAGATACCAGCAGCAAGGTTCGATATTGTGCCTATTACTTTGTTGACCTCAAACTCCAAAGGATCATTGCTCAAATTCCCACCAATGATTGCTATTCTTATGGCGGTTGGGGCAGCACAAAAAAAATAGGTCAAAATCAAATTCTTTTTTACAATTACAGATCGTACCCAGGCCGTGACAATGGCAACAAAGCCATTTTCGATCTCGAGGCGCAAAAATTCACCGACACCATGCAATCACCGATCTCACAATCAACCGATGCGGTGTACCGCCTTCAAAATGGCAGCATCTTGATTCTGACCAATAACTATTGCGACTCCAGCTATACAGAATGCAAAAAGGCTCCTGCGTCAGGCGAAAGCGGCCTCTACAGCCCCATGACCCACAAACTCAAGCCGGTCAAAGCTTTCAATGACATGCGCAACGGAGGGGTTTCGGTTCAGCTTCCCGATGGTCGTGTCCTGATTGCCGCTGGAAACACACTGACAGATCCGTACAAGCCCACTCCAACCTCGAGCGTCGAAATCTACACGCCCGAACCGTAAACCCTTATAGCGTCGGCGCTCGAGTCGATCCATCCACCCAACGTTCACCATTTTCGGCCACCTCGAGCTTCCAGACGGGCAATCTCGCTTTGGCCTCATCGACCAGCCATGGCACGGCCTGCTGGCAATCGCTGCGGTGTGCGCTCGAGGCTCCAACGAAGATGCTGATCTGGCCTGGCAGCACAATGCCGGTGCGGTGCGCGAGCACGATTGCGCCCAATTCCCATTTGGCTCGGGCCTCGAGCGCCAAGTCTCGCATGACGTTTTGCGCAAGTTCCGGGTACGCCTCGTACTCGAGTCGGGTGATTGCGAGACCCTTGTTGGGTGTGCGGGTGCTGCCGGTGAAACTGGCCTGCCCGCCCCAGCCTGGGGCGATCAGCCTAGTGTGAAGCTCAGCAATCTCGAGCGCGTTCGGTATGATCTGAAAGAAATCTTGGCTCGAGCCGCCCGCGTCCACCTGTGCGGCTCCACCCGCAACTGGCGGGATAAACGCCACCGTATCCCCAGCCTCGAGCTTGCGTTCCGGTTCGGCATACTCGTCGTTGATGGCGACCATCGAGCCTTTCAAAACGAGACCAAATTGCGTTTCGGCGGCATGTGCCGCATCGCGGGCGCTCGAGCCTTCGGGCAGTTCGATGCTGGCTTTATCGGTTCCGGCGGTACGTTTGTGCGCGGCGAAAAAGGAAAGGCTGACCTTCATGCCCTGAGTTTACGTGCTTCGAGTCTCGAGTGTAGTCTTGCATGATGCCCGAGTCCGCCTTCACCACCGATTCGATCCGATTCAACACGTCCGGGTTGATGTTGCGCAAGAACGAACCGGCGCGTCAATTGTGGTTGAACGCCTTCAATGACGTGATCGAATTCCGGGCCTTCGACTTGCCGCCAGACATTCCGGTGCGCCTGAGCGATGCTCGAGGTTTGCGGGCGTTTTACGATTCTGGTGCGGTCACACAAAAAGGTTCTGTGATCAAGCTCGAAGTGCGGGCCGTGCAGAAATTCAGGGCGGTGCTGCTCGAGTTGCAACTTCCAGCCCAACCTCGCGGTTCGACATTTGTTGCATCGATCACGCTGCCATTGCGAGACGGCAGTTTCGTGATCAAAGCCCAAGCCATCGAAGTGCTCGGATTTACCGAGGCCGACTTGAACAACCCGCCGCCAGAACATGCACTCTCGAGGGTTCGACAAACCTTGGCGCAGATTGAATCGAGTTTGGTTTTTGATCCGGTGCTCGAGAATCTGCCCGGATTTCAGGATGACAAACCGTGGTGGAAGTTCTGGAACTGAATCTCCAAATCAGGCAACAAACAACGGCAGGCTCGAGCTTGGAATCAACCCTCGGGCTTCGGCGCGGGCGAACAATTCCTTGACGGCGCGTTCGCCCTCTTCGCCAACATCGAGGCTAAATTCATTGACGTACAAATCGATGTGCGCCTGCATCACGGCATCCTCCATCTCGAGGGCGTGCTGCCGAATGTACGCCTTGGGTTCAGACGGGTGCGCGTAGGCGTACTCGAGGCTGGAACGCACGGCTTGATCGAGTTCGCGCAGTTTCTCGGGGCCGAGGTCGCGCCGCGCCAGAATCGCTCCGAGCGCCAGGGGCAGGCCGGTCTCCCCTTCCCACCATTGCCCGAGATCCAAGAGTTTGACCAGGCCGTGCTGAGCAAACGTGAAGCGCGATTCGTGGATGATCAATCCCGCATCAACCTCGCCGCGTTCGATGGCGGGCATGATCAGGTCGTAACGCATGACTCGAGTTTTGACGCCTTCGGGCTGTGAGAGCGTCAGCATCAGGTTCGCGGTGGTCATCGCACCCGGAATCGCCACGGTCTTGCCGACCAGAGTCGTCAGCGGTTCTCGAGCCACGATCAACGGCCCAACGCCCCGCCCGAGCGCCCCGCCGGAACGCAACGCCACGTACTGTTCGCGCACGTGCGCGTAGGCGTGGTACGAGATTTTCGTCATCTCGAGCTTGCCAGAAAGCGCCCATTGGTTCAGGGTTTCGACATCCTCGAGTTGTTCGATCACGGTTTCGCCCTGAATACGCCCGTGGGTGAGCGCATAGAAGATAAACGTGTCGTTTGGGCAGAACGAGTAGCCCAAGTTGATCGGCTCGAGTTGAACTGAGTTTGGCATGACTCGAGTGTACGTGAAGGCTCGAGGATCATTTGCCTCTCAAGACTCATCCGGCAAAATAAAACCGCCCCCAATAGCTGGGGGCGATTGATCTCGAGGTCGAATTTAGGCGGCTTGAACGTTGGCGGCCTGTGGGCCTTTGCCGTTCTTGCCCGGCTCGATTTCAAAGGTCACGCGCTGTCCTTCTTCAAGATTGCGGTAGCCCGCACCCTTGATGGCGCTGAAATGCACGAAAACATCTGGGTTTCCTTCGTGCGCGATGAATCCGAAGCCTTTTTCACTGTTGAACCACTTGACGGTACCTTCTGGCATTTCTACTCCTCTAACGATTTCGCTTTCACTCTCAGTGCTTCAAACACCGGACGATGCCGGGAACGCTTGAAGGCGCTGAATCGAAATCGAGCCAGTGTAGCACATTTTAGAAATTCCAATCACACATCAAACCTTTAACTTCAGGCTCGAGGTGGTAAAGAGCCCACATTCGGCTCAGGGACACGTTTAAGCGACTTCGACCGAGTTCAAAAACCCGAGATTCCAGTCATTTTGGGCTTATGGAAGGCGCTTTTGTGAGGGTCGATCCGCCTGAATGATCTTTGCATCTGGATCAAAACGCTCGAGTGCCCGCAAGATATTGTCCTCGAGTTGACCAATATCCGCCGCGAGTTCGTCACGCACCCGGTCCACTCGGGCGTTCAAACTGGCGAGGGCTTTGTCGCCATCGGCGTTGCTGCTCGAGTTGCCTCCACCAAAAAATGGCAGGGCTTTTGCGAGTCCACCCAGACTCGAACCTTGTCCAGAATTGCTGGCAGGAGCACGCTCGAGGCGTTCCAAACGATCCAGAACCGTGCCGAACTGCCGCTCAAGATCGGTCTTCAAACTGGCGAAACGACCCGCCTCTTGCTTGTCCAAGGACGAACGCAAATCCTCGAGCTTGCGCAAATCCTTGACCGACCGGGCCTGAAAGCGGGTGGCAGAGAGGTTCCAGATCAAGCTGTACACGCCCGCCAGCGCAACCAGT
Source organism: Deinococcales bacterium (assembly GCA_043756345.1). GTDB lineage: Bacteria > Deinococcota > Deinococci > Deinococcales > JAAFIG01 > JANOWZ01. Next base: position 5,751 of record JAYURE010000089.1, read on the forward strand.
GACAGCAGACCGATCAAACGAACCGGCGCGACGAAATTGCCCGCCAACGGAATGGCAAACGTCGTGGTTTTCAACAGTGTTGGGGCGTTGGCGATCATCGCAATCGCCACCAGAATGACCACCAGCGCGAACAGAACGGAGTACATTCGCATCAAAACCTCCGAGACACAAACCAATCGAACATCATCAGATTAACGCACTCGAGGCGGAAACGCGCCTGCCTTTGGGTTGGCAGAAAGAGTGGAAAGTGAAAAGTGTCAGGTGAAAAGTGAAAACCCAAACCAGTCTCGAGATTCAAGGTCTTGAACTGGATGTTTCTTTCCACTTTTGACTTTCCACTTTCAACTTCGCTTTCGGCTCGAGGCTGGACAAGAACGCGCAAGCCAGTTAACATCCTGGCAATGAACGCAATCCTCAACAACTGGTGGTGGCAACCCGCATAACCTGGGTCGCCGTCATGCTGTACCAATGAGCGCCTGGGAA
>JAYURE010000090.1:0-2279 GCA_043756345.1 Deinococcales bacterium
CACAATCGCGCCTGAAATCTCAATCAGATTGCCCGAGAATGCCCGCCAGTACCGTTCTGGTCTCACTTCTGGCATCACTCGGAAAGCAGCGCCTCGACAAATTCTTTGGCATCGAACGGTTGCAAGTCATCGGAGCTTTCGCCGACACCGATGAATTTCAGCGGAACGCCCAACTCACGCACGATTGGCACGACAATGCCGCCTTTGGCGGTCCCATCGAGTTTGGTGACGATCACGCCGGTCAAGCCGACCGCCTCGTGAAACTTCTTCGCCTGCTCAAGCCCGTTCTGGCCGGTCACGGCGTCCAGGACCAACCAAATTTCGGATGGTTCGCCCGGATCGGCCTTTTCGATGGTGCGTTTGACCTTCTTCAGTTCTTCCATCAGGTTGTGTTTGGTGTGCAATCGTCCCGCTGTGTCCACGAACAGCAAATCCACGCCTCGGGCTTTGCGGGCGCTGGCGGCATCGAAGGCGACGGCGGCGGGGTCTCCTCCGTCCGGGCCTTGAATCACATCGATTCCGAGCCTCGAGCCCCAGACGCCGAGTTGCGTGCCTGCGGCGGCGCGAAAGGTGTCACCGGCGGCGAACATCACGCTTTTGCCGGTCGCCTGGTAATACTGCCCGAGCTTGGCAATCGTCGTCGTCTTGCCAACGCCATTGACCCCGATCATCAGCACGACTTTGCCCTTCAACTCGAGGGTGCTTTTGCGGGCGTCCGGTGTGAATCCAGCCTGGCGCAGTTTGGCACGAAACGCATCCGGCTCGAGTTGCACCGCCAAGGCCTGAGCGAGCGCATCACCGATGTTTTTTTGCCCGAGTTTGCGCATGCTTTCACGGACATCCTCGAGAATTTCGCTGGCGTATTTTGCACCGACATCCGCGCCGATCAAGGCGAATTCGAGTTCTTCAAAAGTCCAATCGGTCGGTTCGCCACCCAGTCCGACGGCTTGGGTGATTTGCGAGCGGGTTTTTGAAAGGCCAGTTTTGAGACGGTTGAACCATGACATTGACCGTAGCCTAACAGGTTGATGGTCCGGTGATTGGATGATCGCCCGGTCGATTCGGGTGGCATGCACAAAAAACCCGAGGGCCAGATGATCCTGACCCTCGAGGGTTTAAAAGATCTTTAGCGTTTAACGTCCGAAGGTGCGTTCGTCAAACTTCCACTCGAGCCTGACGTAGAAGCCTGGGCTGAGCAGGTACGGATTGACTCCATTGTCCGATCCACCGATGTTGAACCCGGCGTTCAAGTTCAGACCGGTCAGCAATCGCAGGCTGCCTTCGATACCGATCAGCAGGTTACTTGAGGCTGGAACGGGAGTTCCAGCGTTGGTGAATGCTGGCATGAACTGGTAGGCGGCGTTGACTCCCAATCCGAGCGTGTCGGTGAAGTAGTACGTCAGGCCGCCACCGATCTGACCAAGCAACCTCGGACCGGCAATTCCGTAACCGAATCCGGCACGCAAGAACAGGCGCTCTGCGGCTTGGTAGCCGAAGCGGACTTCACCTTCAAAGCTGTTGCCGAGCGACGGGGCGTAGAAACCAAACTTGCCGGTGTTGTTCGTGACCAGCGTCCAGTCGTCCTGACGGATGGCTCCGGCGATGCTGAAGCGTCCGCCTTCACCTTCGCTGCCGCCACGGGTGTACTCGAGGCTTGGGCTGAAGGCGAGCGTGTCGGAAGGCTGGAAGATGCCGCCGAGCGTGTAAACCTGCTTGAGTTTGTCGCCGGTCAAACTGTATCCGGCTCGGGCGCTGCCCTTGATGGCTTCGCTGCTGTACAAGACACCGAAGTTACCGGCGTAGGTCGCGCTACCGGTTGCGGGCAGGGTCGCCTCTGCGCCCAAGAGCAGGCTGAAGTTCGTTGAGAGCGGCAAGTTGGTATCCACACCGACTCGGGCGCGACTGGCGTTGCCATCGACGGTGTCCAGATCGTAACTGGCGGCGATGTTGGTCGTGCCGAATGCACTCGGGATTTCTGGCGTGTTGCCGAGCGCCGTGCGTAGCAGTTCGGTGTTGCTGAAGCTGCCTCGAGCACCGAGCGAGATCTGCTGACGGATGCCAGCGGTTTGGTAGGTCAGCGTGTCGGCCAGGCGAATCCCGAAGTTCGGGCTGAGCGCGTAATCGACGCTGATCAGCGTTTGCGAATCGGTGCCTTTGCTCAGGCCGAGGCGTTGCGTCAGACCCAAACGGATCGGGCCGAGTGGCGCTTGAATCCCGAGCGAGGCGTAGTACTTGCTGTCGAGTTGAACGTTGTTGTTCAAGTCCACGTTGCCGAGCAG
>JAYURE010000091.1:0-2276 GCA_043756345.1 Deinococcales bacterium
GTTTTCCCTTTCGCCTTATCGACGTTATTGAAGCAAGAGACATGCAATTTGATGGCACGGTTCGTTTTAATCCGCAGGCTCGAGTACCCGTTGGCCGGAGTGTCACTGTGCAGATACAGGCCCGACCACGCCTTGTTGTACGTCACTTCGATGCCGCCGCTGCTGGGTGTGACCTGCGAATCCCAAGACCAATTCTGCCACGGTGGACGCAAGGACGCATTCGTGGCGGGCGGCCAACTCGTTCCGACTTTCGGCACCGGACTGACCCAATCGGCCCCCTGATGCGTAAACTCAAACGGCGTGTAATTGTGAAACGTCACGATCAGGTTCGGATCGTTCGGCACTTTCAAATCTGCGAGCTTATCGGCGCTGTTCCAACCGTTCGGCCCGATGATCACCGTGCGGTTCGGATTGGATTTGCGCACCACCGCCAGGGCCGCCGCCGCGTACTCGTTCCAGAAAGGCTCGAGTTTGTCGTTCGGTTCGTTCAAGAGTTCAAAGATGACGCTTTGCGGTTGCTTCTGATAATGCTTGGCGATCTGATCCCACAATCCCAAGAAACGCGCCCTGTTCGCCTCGGGTGAAAGCGTCAATTCGTTGTAATGATGCAAATCAATGATAATCGCCAAACCACGTTTGGTGGAGTTCTGAACCGCCCAATCGACCCGCGCCAAGAAAGTGGGCTCGAGTTTGTACGGCGCGGCGGCATCGGCATGGCCACTGAATTTGACGGGCAAACGAACCGCTGTGAAACCCGCCTGTTTGATCGCCTCGAAACCGGCCTCTTCGAGTTTCGGTCCCCACTCGCCCTCATTGGGTGATTCGAGCCCCGCGTAATTCACAGTTTTTTGCAGCAATTTGTTGGCCGCGAAAGCGGCGGCATTCGATCCTTGGGCCTCAACCACGCCGAAATTGAAACCGAGATTTGGACCTGAGCCGATCAATTGGGTTATAGCGTAAGCCGGGATCAGCAGGGCGGAGGCCACCAGCAATCGTTTCAAATTGTTGTTCATGAGCAAAAGGCTAACGAGCACAGATGAGACACCTATGCGTGCCAAATGGATGTTTGATCAATTCAGCGAACTCGAGTCAGCGAACTTTGGCCTGCTTGCTTTTTCATTTGTTTCAGTGAAAGCACCACTAAAATGCAAGCAGTGCCTCGAGCCCTCCGCCAACTCAAACTCACCTTTCGAGCCTTGCACCTCGAGTCATGGGTGCTGGCAGCCTTGGTCGTGTTCGTCTCGAGCGAATTTCTGCTGCGAATCCCCAGCATGGCCGTTGGTCCGAGCCTGCAACCGCACCATGCACAAGCCTCGAGTACACCAAAGGCTCAATCCTCGAGCGATCACGAACCCAAGACGCACGAGCACAATTCATGCCAATTGTGCATGGCCCCGCCGTTGGCGTTGGCCGTCTCGAGCCTTTCGCAGCTTGGCAAAACCCGACTCGAACTGATCGAGGTTCTGCCAGTCGTCACGGCTCAACAGGGCAAACGCGAACATCGGATCGGCCTGAGGTCTCGAGCACCGCCAGTCCTGAAACCCGTGGCGCTCGCCTAAAAAATTGATCACACACGCCTCGCTCCTTCATTTGAGTCCAAACCGCAATCGGTTCGGCTCGAGAATCGCTGCCAATTCACCAAATTGAGGTTCCCATGTTCAAACGAATCATCATTCCATTGATCACCGTGTTTGCCACCCTCGCCGGATTCGCCCTCGGTCATTCCAACATCAAGTCTTCAAACCCCAAAGACCACGCGCACCTGATGACCGCACCCAAAAACATCATGCTCGAGTTTGATGAATCTATCGAAACGAAAGTCTCGAGCTTCAAAGTGTACTTCTACAAACCCGAGTCGATGCTGAAAAGCAACAAGCCGATGACCGGTGCGCAAATGGATGACTTCGCGGAAGCTGCCGCCAAGAAATTCATGGCCCTCAAAACCGACACCGCCGACCGCATGGACACCGGACTGATCAACACGAAAGCGCAAACCAGCAAAGTCACGATTGGCTTAAAAGCCAATCTCAAACCTGGCGTGTACGTGATCGCCTGGAAAACCACCAGCGTCGATACGCACGTCGAAACCGGCTTCATTCACTTTCACCTCACGGCTCCTTCGATGCCCGGTATGAAGTAAGGTCTGTGTCACAACATTTTTCGAGATCAACCAAGCAGCCAGGGCTTACGCATATGGACGATTTTGATGGAATTTCACGTCAATTCCATCTCGAGGGAAGGGCGAACACTTCTTGACCATAAGACGCACCTTCGGG
>JAYURE010000092.1:0-2276 GCA_043756345.1 Deinococcales bacterium
GTCGCGGTCGTCTCCGATCACCGTTACGTCGGTTGCTACTACTGGTGCCAAGTGGACGGGCAGAGCTTGCAGTCTGGGTACTCGATCAACGGTGGACGCACCTGGACGGTCTTTCCGAAATTTCCCGCACCAGCCTACGGTGATCTCGAGGGCATCAAACCGCTCGCAGCAAACTGGGGTTTTGGCAACATCGCGGTCAATTCCGGTGACACGCAAAACATTGTCTGGCAACCCAGCCTGAACCGCGCCGCGTACTTCACCAAAAACCGAGGCCAGACCTGGACGCAAGTTGTGCTGCCCGGCACCCCAGCGGACGAACCCGGCTCACACTTTCAGTTCTACTTGAACCGAAAAATCCTGACGGCCGACCGTGTCACACCCGGCGTGTTCTACCTTTATCACAGCGCCAAAGGCCTGTACAAAACGATCAACGGCGGCACAACCTGGGCGCTCGTCTCGAGTGGTGAGATCACAGACTACAGTGTGTTCAACGCGAAACTGGCAGCCGTTCCCGGTAAGGCTGGGCACCTGCTCTTCACACCCGGCCCCACAGACGGTGTTGAAAATCCGTTCAAGCGCAGCATCGACGGTGGTGCGAACTGGACGACCATTCCGAACGTGACTCGAGTCCTGTCATACGGTTTCGGGAAACCCTTGACGGTGGCTGGCTATCCCACGATTTTTATTGCAGGCAAAGTGAGCGGACAGTACGGCATCTGGCGATCCACCGACAACGCCGCGACCTGGAAACGCATTTCCGATTACCCGACCGGGATCATGGACAGCGTCCAAACCATCGAGGGCGACCCGAGCGTCTTCGGCAAGGTCTACGTCGGCTTCGGCGGCATCGGCTTTGTCTACGGTCAACCCACGCCCTAACCTCGAGTGTAGGCAGGCGATAGATCGAATTGCGGGAAAAAGGTTTTTTACTCGCATCCGAGGCCAGAGGATTTGCATCGTCTGAACAACATCATCAGAATCTTTCTGGCACAGCGCTTCTCGGGTGAAACCGCTCGAGCACACACGCCCAGGCCAATCTGATCGGCAACTGTGCTCGAGCGATCACCTTCAAGGCAGACCTCATGCAAACATGCTAAAAACGATAGTTGTGACACTCGATCCCCGGCAACCACTGCGACCCATGTGGTTTCTGGGGATTGCGTCGTTGCTGCTCGTGCTCTGGACCCTCGCGGTCTTCGAGTACGGTTCGTTCAATTGGGCCGTGTTTCGCAGCGGCGTCTACGTCGCACCGCTGACCTTCAAATACCAGTTTGAACAACTCTTGAACGCTTGGCGCGAACATGCCGTCATCATTTTGGCGGTGCTCGCATTTTCGTTCACACCCGTCTGCCGTCGCCTCGTGCGCCGCCGCGATTACGGCAAGGCTCGAGACCGTGATTTGATTTGGCTCGGGTTGTTCTTATTTGTGACATACGCGGTTTTCGCCTGGGATCAGTACCAATTGCAAAGCAGATGGATGCTCGAGACCAAAGGCGCATCACTGGGTTACGAACGCAGCAATTACGGCCTGTTGTTCGTCGCCATTGCCGGATTGCTCGGCGGATGGCGCGTCGGCCTGACCGCTGGCCTGACCAACATGTTCGCGCTCGGATGGATCGAACACACCGTCATGGCCAATCCCAATACTCCAGAACCGATTTTGCGCACCATCTTGATGCAACTTTGGGCCGTCGTTGGCGTGATAGTCGGCACGGGTTGCGGTTACTGGCGTGAAGCCGGTGCGCTCGAGTTTCGTCCCCTGAAATTGCTGCTGCTCGGCACGCTGTTTGAGGTCGTTTCCATTTTGTTGACGCTGGCGACCACGTGGGCTCCGCCGTACCACTTCGACCGATTCTCGCACAACCTTCTGGCGACCGGACCGCTCTTGGCGCTGCTTGGTTGGTGGTTGCAACGCCAAGCCATCAGCGACCCTCGAGCTTTACAGATGACCCAATCCGAACTGGCCCTCGTGCAATCCGAACTGCGAGCCCTTCGCGCCCAAATGAACCCACACTTCCTGATCAATTCCTTAAGCGTAATCCATCACCTGATTCGCACCGAACCCGAGCACGCCCGAGAACTGCTGCTCGACCTGTCCGACGTGCTGCAACACACCCTGCGGGCCGGAGATTTCGTGACGCTTTCCCAAGAGATCGAACAGACCAAAGCGTACCTGGCACTCGAGCAGGCCCGATACACCAACCGCCTGCGCATCGAATGGCATGTGGCCGAAAATGTTAACCTCTCGAGCCTCGTGCCGACCTTGACCCTGCAAC
>JAYURE010000093.1:0-2271 GCA_043756345.1 Deinococcales bacterium
AGCAGAATCTTGCGTGCGCCTTCAATGCTGCGCTCGAGCAACGGTGAGTTGATTGCCTGCGCCACAGCCTCTTCGACCAGTTTTTCGCCGCGTCCAGAACCGATGCCCATCAGGATTGGACCAGCGCCGGTCAGGTGCGATTTGACATCGGCAAAATCGACGTTGATCAAACCGGGAACGTTGATCACATCGGAAACGCCTTTGACGCCGAAGTAAAGCACGCGATCCGCGATGAAGAACGCCTCTTTGATCGGCACTTTCTTATCGACCGCCTGCAACAGCCGGTCGTTGTTGACGACGATCATGCCATCAACGCGCTCGGCGAGTTTGCGAATGCCATCTTCGGCAACACGGATGCGTTTCGGACCTTCAAAACGAAATGGGCGCGTAACAATGCCAATCGTCAAAGCTCCGATTTCTCGAGCAATTTCGGCCACGACGGGCGCACTGCCGGTTCCGGTTCCGCCACCCATACCTGCGGTGATGAACACCATGTCGGATTCCTCGAGGTATTCGCGGATCATTTCGCGGTCCTCTTGGGCGCTTTTTTCACCAATTTCTGGGTTGGCTCCGGCCCCGAGTCCTCGGGTGAGTTTGTCACCCATTTGAATGCGGATGTCGGCGTGGCTGCGGGCGAGCACTTGCGCGTCGGTGTTGGCCGCGATGAATTCGACTCCTTGCAGGCCGGATTCAATCATGCGGTTGACGGCGTTGTTTCCTGCCCCGCCAAGGCCAATCACTCGTATCTTCGCTTGCACGCTTTGCCACCTCTCAAGCGTCATTTGACGCGGTTGTTAGTTTTGGGAATTTAAAAGCAGGTAAAAAACAGGTAAAAGTGAAAAGTTGAAAGTGAAAAGTAAAACCAGGCTCGAGCCCTTGAGGGTTGGCTCAGAAGAAATCTTTGAGCGCGAGTTTGATGCGATCCCACAAGGATGCAGCTCGGACGTCGGATTCCTGCTCTAGGTCATCAGAATCGAAGTGAATGTTTTCGGATTGCTGGTTGCCGTTCATGCTGGCACCGTTCGCACCAACCAAAACGGGTTGTTGCTGTTCGACACGGGTTCCCATGTTGGCACCCATGTTGCCTTGACCTGCGGCCTGCACGGTTGCGCCACGGCTGAGCGGTTGGGTCAGACCGTAACGCACCAAACCAACGGCGGTCGCGTGCGTTGGGCTCGAGACGACTTCGATCAGTCCAGCGATGCCGCGTGGTTTGCCGACACGGACGGGCAGTTTGAAGCGTTCACGGGCAAGTTCGACGATGCCGCGCATCAGGCTCGAGCCGCCGGTCAGGACGACGTTCTGCGAGATCATTTCGACTGGGCCGAGGCTGGCGTCGATTTCGTTGCGCACGAAATTGAAGATTTCGGCAACACGCGGCTTGATGATGCGTGAAAGGTCAAATGGGCTGACACTTGTGACCATGCCGGATTTGGTCAACTCGAGGGTCAAGTCTTGATCGGCAAGTTCTGGCACAGCGCTGCCGTACTTCTTCTTGACACGCTCGGCCTCGTCGGTTGGGATCTTGAGGATTTGCGCAATATCGGCGGTGACGTGATCGCCGCCCAAAGGAATCACGGCGGAGAAAATCAGGTTGCCTTTTTTGAAAACCGCGACATCGGTCGTGCCGCCGCCCATGTCGATCAGGATCGTGGTGCTGTCCTCTTCGGCTGGCTCGAGCACCGCCAAACCGCTGGCGAAGCCTTGCAAGGCGAGCGAATTGACCGTCAGGCCCGCTTCGCTGGCGCAACGGCGCAGGTTCGCCATTGGGCCTTGCGCTCCGGTGACGATGTGAACATCGACCTCGAGACGAACGCCGTGCATGCCGATTGGATTCTTGATTTCGCCCTGACCATCGACGACGTACTCGCCGGGCAGTGCGTGCAGAACCTCGAGGTTGGGGTCAAGCGGAACGGCTTTGGCATTTTCGATGGCGCGTTCGACATCGCTGCGGGCAATTTCTTGACCGCGACGGATGGCGGCCAGACCATGGCTCGAGAGGGCCTTGATGTGCCCACCGGCGACACCGACATACACATCCAGAACGCGCACGCCGGAGACGCGCTCGGCGGTGGCGATGCTGTTGCGGATGCTGGTGATGGTTCGCTCGAGGTTGACGACCACGCCCCGTTTGAGGCCCTCGCTGGGAACGGTTCCCTCGCCGATGATGTCGATCACACCATCAGGGCCGGTTTCACCGATGACGGTTGTGATTTTGGTCGTACCAATGTCCAGGCCGACCACGATGCGCGATTGTTGATTAACGTCTTT
>JAYURE010000094.1:0-6197 GCA_043756345.1 Deinococcales bacterium
GTTGGGCGCGTACCCAGAGTTGACCTTCCCGACCCACACAGATTTGACGATTGATGCCCGAGAACTCGCCAAGTCGATCCAGAGCGTGCGTTACGCGGCCGCAGCCGAGGAGTTCCGGGCGATTTTTCGCGGCGTGCAACTCGAACTGAGCCCGCAACGCTCGAGGGTCGTGGCGACGGACGGCTTCAGGCTCGCGTACCGGGACTTCGCGGCGGCATCGGTCAGCGAACCGCGCAAGATCGTGATTCCGGCCCGTAACGCCGACGAACTGGTGCGAATCCTGCGCGATGGCGAGGTCAATGTCACGCTCGGCAACGGGCAAGTGACGATCTCGAGCCTGTCGGCCCGCATGAATGCGAAATTGATGGATGGCGAACTGCCCGATTACGAACGGGTGATTCCCTCGAGCAGCGCCGTCAGCATCGAACTGGACGCGGCAACCTTGCGCGACAGCGTGGCCCGAGTCGCGGTGGTGGCCGACAAGCAGGCGAACAACAAAGTTGAATTCATCGCCTCCGAGGGACGTTTGCAACTGATTGCCGAAAGCGATTTTGGTCGGGCGCAAGATTCGCTCGAGGTTGTGCAATCGGGTTCTGAGCCCGCGATCACGGTCGGATTTCGTGCCAAGCAACTCACGGATGCCTTGGGTCCGGTCGATGGCACGGTCACGATTGGCTTGGGTGTGAATGCGCCCGCCGTCTTTCGCACTTCGAGCGATCCGGGGTACTTGGCGATTGTCAATCCGCTCCGGGTTTAGCTCCCCTAGAGCCTGTACGGGCTTCAGAAGCACTCACAATCTCGAGGGGCGGTCCGTAGGCGATTTCAGACCTCGAGCCGCCCCTCAAGTCATTGTGGGCCGGAATTGACCTCGAGATCAGAAGGCGAAATCGGCGAAAAGATATCCACAGGTTATCCCCAGACTTGTGCACAGGGGGCTCAAAAAAAACTTGTCGGTCACGTTCAAAATCGGTCAATCGACCCGAAAGACAAATGCAAATTGGAAATTTCTGGTCGAGCTACCCCACAAGTTATTTTTGATCGGATCGACTTCTCGAGACAGACCACCGGCAGGGACTCACCATCCCAAAGAAAAATCGAGTGTTTAAAAACCTGGTAGCCGAGATTTCCGAAGAACGCCAGCGAAGCGTCATTGTCAGGTTCAACCACCACCGTGACGCGACTCCGACCATCCAGCCGTGCCTGATCCTCGAGCCGTTCGATCAACAGCCCAGCGATTCCCTGTCGCCGGAACGTTTTGCGCACCTCGAGGCCTTGCAGGTAGGCCGCATCACACAGTAACTGGGTCATCATGCCCGCGCACAAGTTGCACGGTTCCGACAAACTCAGATCCAGCAAGAGCCAAAAAGACAACGGTTTCATCACGAGCGATGCTGTTAAATTCGTACATGATTGCCTCGCGCATGAATTCCGAATGACCGCGCCACTCGAGCATCGCGCCCAAGTCTTTGAGTGTGGCATGCCGAATACGAAGGCGCATGACAAGAATTTTACAATTTGGTTTTAAACAACCATTTTGTGATCTCAAGGTTCAAATCACGGGCAAAGATATCCACAGGTTATCCCCAGACTTATGCACAAGATGTTCGCGTCAAAATTACAGATCAGGCTTGGTGCTCAACCTCAAATCAAACTCAGCCAAATGACGGATCACAAACGAAAACCCGGCGCGTAGGATCGTGAAATACATGAACCTCAACCCGCAAAAATTTGACGTTCCAACCCGTCTCGAGACTGCCGAATTCGTGATTCACCGCCAACGAGTTTCGGACAATCAACTGGATTATTTGGCCGTCATGGATTCCAAAGAAAGCTTGCGCGAATGGAGCGACAGCGAATGGCCCGAGGATGAATTCACGCTCGAGCAAAACGCCGAAGACATTGCAGGTCACATCGCGGATCACGAGCAAGACGAGGATTACGGCTTCAGTGTTTTTTCGCCGAACGAAAATCGGTTGCTCGGATCGTTGTACTTGAATGCTGTCGCGCCACTGCTCGAGAATTACCCGACCGATCCCGAAACGTTGACGCGATTGCTCGAGTTTAATGTGCGTATCGAATACTGGTTGCGCACCGGCACAAGCGAAGGGTTGGAGAAGAATTTCGTGCAAGCTGTTCTGTTATGGCTCGAGCAATCATGGTGGTTCAAGCATCCTGTTTTTGGATCGCGTCGAAACATGATTTCGCGCCGAAATTTATTTTCCGAATTGGGCATGACTGAAGTGGCAGCTTTGCGCTCCAAGAATGGGAAACGCAAATTCCATTTTCACCAACCTGAGCAAGTCAGACGATGACGTGAACGCTGGAGGGTTGTTAACTCAAACTTAAGATTTCACGTCTAAGGTTCCGGGTGTTGGGATCAACCGGGGCATTGACACCAACACCCACAATCTGTGTTCGAGCATATTCAGGCTCGAGCGTTCGGTTTTTGCGTGTAAAAAACATCAAACCAAAGTGAGGTGATTCACCTGAAAGCGGCATTTTACGCTCGAGCTTTGTTGTTGCTTGCGGCCATACTTGTTTCAGCGACATTCGCGCAAACACCAACGGTTGCGCAGCCAGACACATCAGTAAACGTTCAGGTGAATCCGAGTGTCCTCGAGCTTGATGGATTCCCGTTCGCACCGCCAGTGTTGAGGTCCGCGTTGACGGTGACTCAACCCGTTTACCCGCTCGAGAAAATGGAATTCAATCCGGCTCGAGCAGTCAAAAATGCACCATCAAAAAAACAAATCACGCCGCGCAAAATGGTTACCAACAAACAAGTCAAAACGTTACTCGTCAAAACAAAGCTCGAGCGCAAACCCCAGATATTCCCGAGCCTGACCGTGCGATCCACCGCTTACAATTCCATCCCGAACCAAACCGACTCGAGCCCGTTTCACACCTCGACCGGAGTGCGAACACGTTACGGCATCATTGCGCTGTCACGCGATTTGCTTAAACGCATTCCTTACGGCTCGAAAGTTCGATTGCAAGATAACGGTTCCTGGAAAAGCGGTCGCGGTCGCGGAAAATACAACAACATGCTCAAAGACACCGTATTCGTGGTTGAGGACACCATGCACCCACGCAAGAGCAGCACAGTCGATGTCTGGCTTCCGGCTCGAGATCGAGCCATACAATGGGGCGTGCGCAGCCTGAGTCTACAGATTGTGCAAATGGGACGCTGAAAAAACGTAACCCTGAAATCTCGGCCCTGACCGTATGATGGCCCGAAATCAAAACTCGAGCCTCAACGAATTCAGGGAGAACACATGAGCCATCATCCGTTGCGCACCCGTCAAGTCCATCTTGACTTTCACACCTCGCCACACATCACAGATGCTTTTAGCGAATGGGATGCCGAAGCCTTCGCCGACACCATGGCTCGAGCGCACGTCAACAGCGTGACCGTATTCGCCAAATGTCATCATGGCCTGAGTTACTACCCGACCGAAATTGGACAGGCGCACCCGCAATTGGGATCTCGAGATTTGCTCGGCGAACAGATTGCGGCATTGAATGCCCGAGGGATCGCCGCGCCGATTTACTACACGGTTGGTTGGGAGGAATGCCTCGCGCACCTGCACCCGGAATGGCGACAAATCATGCGCAACGGTCATGCGCCTCGGGCTGGAGATCACCCTGGCGCATGGTGGTTCATGTCGTACCTGCACCCGGAGTACCTCGAGCACATGCGCCGTGAATTGCACGAGATTTTGCAACGTTATCCGGTTGAAGAAATCTTTTTCGACATTGTGTTTTCGCACCCGAACGCTGGCTTTGAAACGCACGCACTCGAGATTCGCCGTGAGTACGGCATTGCCAGTTTTTCGCTCGAGCATCAACAACGCTGGAATGGACTTTCTAAAAAACTGTTCGCCGAAACCATGACCCCGATTATTCTCGAATCACACCCACAGGCCCGAGTGTTTTACAATAGTGCGCATACGATCAGCGTGGACTCGAGACACGGACTGCGCGGCATCAACAGTGTGCAAACGCATTGGGAGATCGAATCGCTGCCATCGGGATTCTGGGGCTACCATCACTTCCCACGTTTCGCCCGTCACGTTGCCGGATATGGTCAGCAATGGCTCGGCATGACCGGGCGCTTTCAACGCATGTGGGGCGATTTCGGCGGGATCAAACCGCAAGCGGCCCTCGAGTACGAGTGCTTCAGAACCCAAGCGCACGGTGGCGCAAATTCTGTCGGGGATCAACTGCCGCCGCGAGGTCAACTGGATCAGGCGGCCTACGATTTGATCGGCAGTGTTTACGCGCAATGCGAGGCTGTCGAAGAATTTTATGCAGGCTCGAGTGATGTGTTCGATGTTGGCTTGATGCTCGCTTCGCACGCGACCGTGGACGCTGGAAAATCTGGAAAAATTGAAGAGGGCGCGGTCATGGCGCTCGAGGAGATGCACTACAACCCAGCCGTGCTTGACGATGCCAGTGATCTCGGGCAATTTAAGTTGATTGTCCTGGCCGATACAACGGTGATTACCGAAACCTTGCGCGAAAAAATCGAGACGTACTACAAAAATGGTGGAAAGCTCGTGATCTCAAACCGTGGCGGCATGAACGAACACGGCGAGTGGGCGCTCGATTTCCTGCCAGTCAAATACCTTGGCGAACTCGAGATGCAACCGACCTACTGGCGGGCAACAACAGAATTCTGGCCCGAGGTCAGTGGCTCAGATCGTGTCTTTTACGAACCCGGATTGAAGCTCGAGTGTACAAAAGATTCTCGAGTTCTCGTGGATCGCGTGCTGCCATATTTTGAGCGTACTGACACGCATTACATGTCGCACCTGCAAGCACCACCGGTCAAAAATGCTTGCGATTATCCAGCCGTGATTGCCGGAAAAAGCTTCGTGGTTTTTGCCGATCCAATCTTTGGTGCGTACAGACAATCCGGCTCGAGTTTCGTGCGTGACGTGCTCGAACGGGTGATTCACAACCTGATTGGACCACCAGAAATCGGTCATGGTTTGGCACGAAGCATCCTCTGCGTGCCTCGAGCAAAAAACGGCAAACGCATCGTCACCCTCTTGCATTACATCCCACAACGCAAAGCCATGGATGGCGATGTGCTCGAGGAGGCCAGCAGTTTCGCGGGCGAAGTCTTGCGAATTCCTGGCGCAACTCGAGCCAAGATTTTTGAAGGCCCAGAACTTGAAAGCCTCGAGCCTGGCATGTTTGTCTTACCAGCATCTCGAGGACGATTGTTGATCGAAGTGCTCGAGTGAAGAGGACACTGGTGATCATCACCGGACCTGTGGGCGCGGGCAAAAGCACGACAGCGCAAGCGGTCGCTCGAGGCTTACAAAGCCGCAATGTCAGCACGGCGGTCATCGATTTGGATGAGGTGTACTGCATGGCACGACAGCAGGCCGATTTCAATGACCGAGAAATGTGGGCCACGGCCAGACGTGCCGCAGCCGCCCTGACCGAATCGTTTTATGCCAGCGGCTTGCAAGCCGTGATTGTTGAGGGTGGTTTTTTGTCGATACTCGAGTTTGCAGGGTTACGGCAGCATGTGACCACCGAAGTGAACGAATTCTTTTTCACACTGTTTACGTCGGCTCCAACAGCCCTGCACCGTGCGCAAACAGATCCGAATCCGGGCCGTGTGGTCAGCCGTCTTCCTGAAGTGCAAACGGACTTGTATGCAGAATTTTCTGAAGCATTGCCGTTTCTTCGAGAGGCGAGCGTGATCATCGAGGCGGACTCGAGGCCAGCAGAATTGCTCGCCGAAATCATGGTCCAAAAAATCTTGTTGGGAAATTGAATCAACCCAATTCCCTCGAGCTTGGCGAATTCATTGTGCCAGCCACTCGAGAACGATTGATCATCCAGTGGGTTTGTGCAAATTCCGTCAGGCCTGATCTGGCAGAATACAGCCATGGATTGGATTCAATACTTGCCAGGTCTGATCGTGGTGATCGGTGTGATCGTCATGGTGCCGTTGTCCAAACGGGCGGCCATCAATTTGCAGAATCGCCTGAGTGAATGGGCCAAAGCCGAAGGTGTCACGATCATCTCTCAACGTGGCGCACGCTTTTACGAGGGTCCGGGCGCGTGGCTCAGGACTGAAAATCAGAACATGTACCGGCTCGAGGTTCGTGACGGCAAAGGTCGGATGCGGGTGGCGTGGATCACGTTTGGGAAGGACACCCTTTCCAGCGAGATCA
>JAYURE010000095.1:0-2267 GCA_043756345.1 Deinococcales bacterium
ATCACCGGAGTCGTGCTCGCCACGCTTCTTGGCTTGGTCGTCGGCATCGCCAGACTCTCGAGCAACTGGCTCGTCTCGAGGGTGGCGCTCGTGTACGTCGAAATCGTTCGCAACATTCCGGTGCTGGTGCAACTGATTGTTTGGTATTTCATCCTGATCCTGCCGTTGTTCAAAACGGTTTTCGTCTTCGGACCGATCATCGTTTTTAAGGGCCTGTCGATCCCGTGGATGGTTCAGCGCGACGGGGCTGTGAATTTCTTCCCCGTCTGGCTGATCGCTTTCGCCCTCGGAGTCGGTGTCTTCGCCTGGTTCGCTCGAGTTCGCACCCGAACCGGTGTCGCCAATCCCGCCGGGTGGTACGGTCTGCTCTCCTGGGCTGCCGTCGTATTGATTGCGTACTTTGCACTCGGGCAACCGCTCGAGCCGAGCGTGCCGACCCGCACCAATTTTGGACCTCGAGGCGGGCTGCTGCTTTCGCCAGAATTTTTTGCCCTGCTGATTGGCCTGGTCGTCTACACCAGCGCCTTCATCGCCGAGATCGTCCGGGCGGGCATTACCTCGGTTGCCAAAGGTCAATGGGAAGCCTCTCGAGCCATCGGCCTGACCTACGCCCAAACTCTCGAGTTGGTCATCTTGCCGCAAGCCCTGCGCGTGATGATTCCACCGCTCGGAAATCAATACTTGAACCTGATGAAAAACTCGAGCCTCGCCGTCTACATCGGCCTGAGCGATTTGCTGAGCGTGCTGTATTCCTCGGGCAACATTTCTGGGCAGAACGTTCAAGTCTTCGTCATTGCCGGAGCGATGTACCTGATCATGTCCTTGACGATTGCGGGCCTGGTCAACTGGTACAACACCAGCACCAAACTGGTGACGCGATGAAGCTGATTTCTCGAGTCGTCATTTCTCGAGTCAACTGTTCTCGATTTGAAAACGGGAGGTTCTAGATGGCGCTCGCCTCCGTCACAAAAAGCAAAACCACTCCACCATCATGGCAACGATGGGCGCAAGAAAACCTCTTCTCAAGCTTGGGCAACACGATCCTGACCATCGTGACGGCAGCCTTGGTTGTTTGGGTGCTCTCGAGTTTCACCATCTGGGCATTCACCAAAGCGCAATGGCCGGTGATTCCTGCGAACTTTCGTATCCTGATGGTCGGCCCATTCCCAGTCGAACAGATGTGGCGCGTCTGGGCATTGCTCGGACTCGTTTCGCTGACGGCTGGCGTTCAGTGGGGCACGATCTCGAGGAACCTCGCGCTGTTCAAACCCGATGGCGTTCCCGTGTGGCCGTTCGTGGTTGCCGCGTTGACCGCAATCTACTTCGCCGCCACCAATATTGGTTTTCAAAGCGGTCTGCTCGTCCCAATCAGTGTCATCGCCCTGTTCGTTGGATTCTTCGCCGCTCGAGTCGCTGGTTCTATCTCGAGCCGAGCCATGACACTCGTCTGGGTTATTCTCTTCGTCCTCGCGCTGCTGACGCTGAGCCTGGATTTTGGAAGCGGCGGTGTGCAGACCAAAGCGATTGGCGGATTGCTGCTGACGCTGCTGCTATCCGTCGTTGGCATCGTTGCGTCATTCCCGATTGGCGTGCTGCTGGCGATTGGACGCACCAGTGATTACCCAATCATCAGCGGTATTTGTACTGCATTCATCGAGGCCGTGCGCGGTACGCCGCTCGTGGTGGTGCTGTTCATCGCGCAACTCTTCGTGCCACTTTTACTCGGTGGCTCTAATATTGATCCAGTTCTGCGGGCCATGGTCGGCATCACCATTTTCTCCGCCGCGTATCTGGCCGAAAACGTCCGTGGCGGATTGCAAAGCCTGCCCAAAGGCCAAGTCGAGGCGGCTCGAGCCATTGGTTTGACCGGCACACAAACGCTGATGTTGATTGTTTTGCCGCAGGCGCTGAAGGCTGTGCTGCCGGTGCTGACGGGTCAATTCATCGCCCTCTTGAAAGACACCAGTCTGGTGACGATCATCGGCCTCAAAGACCTGACCGGCATCTCCGAAACCATCCGAGCCAACCCCGACTGGATCGGACGCAGCAACGAACTCGCTTTCACCATCAGTGTGATCTACTTCATCTTCTCCTACGCCATCTCGAGCGGGGCCAGAAACCTCGAGCGTCAACTGAACACCAGCCGTTAAGCTCAAGTCTCAGAACCCAGAACCGTTGTTGAAGGAGCCACCCATGACCGCAGCCGCTCGAGATTTAAGCGCCAACCCAGACATCATCGTTACGGAAAATTTGAACAAGTTTTACAG
>JAYURE010000096.1:0-6190 GCA_043756345.1 Deinococcales bacterium
CCGCTGTAAATCATCCTCGAGAATGGCACGAAGCCAATGATCTCGCGGTAATCGGTTTGCGTCATGACTTTGATGTTCGGGTGCGCCAGCATCTTTTCAAACATCCGGGTGTAACCGTGCAATGGCATCTCCTGGTACGTGTCGGTGAAGTACCGATCATCCCGGTTCGTCCGTGTCGGCACTCGAGCGGTGACGCTGGCATCGAGTTCGCTCGGGTCGAGCGCCCATTGCTTGCGGGTGTAACCGCGAAAGAATTTTTCGTACAATTCGCGGCCGACTTTGGCGATCACGACATCTTCGCTGGTCAGGATTTTCTCGCGTTTCTCGGCGACGTTGGCAAAGAAATCCTCGAGTTCAAAACTGGTTAGATTCAGGTTGTACAGGCGGTTGACGGTATCGAGGTTGATCGGGATTGGCAATTCTTGCCCGTCCACGCTGGCGAGCACCCGATGCTGGTACGGTCGCCAAGCGGTAAAACGACCCAGGTAATCGAAAACCTCGAGCGAGTTCGTGTGGAAAATGTGCGGCCCATACGGATGAATCAGGATTCCGGCATCGTCGTATTTGTCAAAGGCATTGCCGCCGATGTGGGCGCGTTTATCGACGATCAGCACTTTGCGGCCCATGCTGGCGAGGCGTTCGGCCAGCACCGATCCGGCGAATCCTGCTCCGACGATCAAATCATCAAACATTGTTCGCTTTCGCCTCAAAATGCACTTCGCCACGACCGGACAGTGGAAACGGACTCTCGAGGTACGCTTTGCGTTTGACGATGCTGTGCACGGCTGCCCAGGCGGACCGGTAGTTGACTCGAGGATCAAAGTCCATCGCCAGCCAGCAAATCAGTTCTGAGAGGGAACGCAGGGCCGCCATGATGAACGGTGGGAAGTGCTTTTCGATCAGGTACAGTGCGCCGCGTTGCGCTTCGATCTGAAAGTTCGGGTTGTCGTTGGTGCTGCCGCCTTCGACGTGAATCACGCGCTCTGGGATCAACTCGAGGCCGAATCCGGCTTTGGCGGCCCGCCAGCACCAGTCGAATTCCTCGTTGTAAAAAAAGAAATTCTCGTCGAACAGGCCGACACGTTCGAGGGCTTTTCGGGTGACAGCCATGCACGCGCCGGGCAGCAGGTTCGTGCGGGTTGGCGTTCGAATATTGCTCCAGTTGGCGGGCCAGAAGATGCTGAAAAAACGTTGCCTCGAGCCGTCCAAGTTGTTTAAAACGGGGGCGACTCCGCCCAGTCCGGGATTGGCCTGCAACCTTGAGACCAGCATCTCGAGTGCGGTGCGGGTGGCGTACAGATCGCTGTTCATGGTGATCAGGATTTCGCCTTTGGCGGCGACGAAGCCTCGATTGGTGGCGTGCGCCCAACCGTGATTGGGAACGCGCATCAGTTTCGCCCAGGCAAAGTGTTCTTCGACCAGTTCGGGTGAACCATCCTGCGACCCGCCATCGACCACGATCACTTCGGCATCACGGGCGATTTCGGATAGAATCCCGAGGCATTTCTCGAGTACGGCCTTGCCGTTGTAAGAGGGGATGATGATGCTGAGTGTTTCAAGCATGGCAGGTGGCAGTATACCCAGCGGTGAATGAGGACGAATGCTCGAGTCAGGTTTCGTGACCCAGAACTCAAGACTTATTGGACTTTCGAGATCGCCTCGAGGAACCAGCTTGGCAATGTTTTGCGGGCGCGTTGCACCCAACTTGGAAAGACCGCATCGAGCACGTAAGTCGTGGCGAAATCTTCGGGACCACGCACGGCCCGTCCGTAGGCTTGAACCATGCGCAGGGCGGTGCGCCATTCGTACCAGGCTGGGTCAAGGTTGCGTCGCGCATTGACTTGCGGGTCGCCCAGGTACGGGTACGGCACTTTGACAATCACTTGCCAGCGGGCACGGTCATCGGCCAGGTCAATTCCTTCGGTCATGGATGGCGTTAACAGAACCGTATCCGTGTCGCTCGAGAGGTGCCGTCCGAGCGCATCGTCGCGTCCTTCCGGGCCGGTGTGATACACGAGTCGGTATTGCTGATGCGCGGGCAGGTGTTCGATCAGGAAGCGCAAAATTTTGTACGAGTGCGCGTGAATCACGCCCTTTTCGCCATCGTGACGCTCGAGCAGGTTGCCGATCACTTCGGCAATTCGGGGCAGTTCGGCATCGAGCGTATCGCGGTTCAGTCGGGCCACATTGAGCGGGTAGATCGGTCGGTTTTTGACCGGGAAACTCGAGGGCACACGAATGAACGCGGCCTCCTCGAGTGTGATACCGAGGCTGCGCAAGAAGGTTGGTGCGTCCAGAATCGTGGCGGACAAGAACAGCACCCGGTCCGCGTGTTTGAAGACAAAATCTTGCGCAAACGTGGAAACGCGAATCGGACGAAATCGCAACCAGGCCGGACCGTGCGCGTCTCGAGCATCGGATTCCTCGCAGACCCAGCCTGAACCTTCATCGTCGCGCAGCAATCGCAAACGGTTGACGGTTCCCTCGATCTCCGATTTGAACACCGCCATGTCGGGCGGAATGACCTCGAGTTTCTCGAGTTGGATTTCAAGATCTGCGAGCGCTTTGGTTAAGGGCATGATCAGGTCGGCGGCGAATTGCAAGCGTTCTTCGATGCCGCCTGCACGCGGGAAATCCAGGTTCAATCCGGCCCGCATCAGACTGGCCCTCGAGATGAACACTTCAACGAAACGCATCAGGAGTTCTTCGGTGTTGTGGGCCTCGTCGAGAATCAGTAGGTCGCGTTTTTGGAATGCGCCCGTATTGTTGATTTCACCCAGAAAATAAGCGTAATTCAGCGTTGCCGTGTGCGAGAACAGCGCGTCCTCTTTGGCGATCAAATACGTGCAATCGCTACAGGCCGGGTACTTCTTGCCTGCCATGCAAGGCGCGGCCCCAGCGTGAGTGTCCACGACCAGGCAGGGGTAATTGGCGCGGCCTTTGACGACCGCCAAATCTGGAAAGTCACGCACGTACTGGTCCTGCAAGAGTTTCTGTCCGGTCAGGATGTAAGCGTTTTTCGCCTCTCGAGCCAGTGTGACCGCGATACCAGACTTACCAGCACCGGTCGGAGCCTCAATGACCACAAATTTCTTGCCCCGCTTGAACGCATCGCGGGCCGCCTCGAGCGCGGCGCGTTGACCGGGCCGGTAACTCGCATACGGAAATTGCTTTGAGGTTTCCTCGAGATCGAGTTTTCTGGATTCTGCTGGATCAGGATTTTTGATGGGCTTGAGTTGGGGTTTCTTCTCGAGCGCGGACATGTCTCGAGGCTATCACGCCAAGTGATTGCGATTGACCACAAGTTGCTTTTGTCAGCAACGAATGATCACAATCCATCGGGAGGTTCCTGAGCCTTCGAGCCACTCAAACGTCTTCACTGCGGAAAGAAACGTGCCAACCGGTCAGGCGACGCTCGAGCCAAGCGACCAGGTTGTAAAACGAAATGCCGATCACGCTGGCGACGATGATTGCGGCCCAAACGATGTCGAACGAAAAGCGTCCAGCCTCGATCTGAATTCGGAAGCCCAAACCTGAACCGGTCGCACCGAAGAACTCGCCAACAATCGCGCCGATCAAGCCGAGGGTCGTGCCGATCTTGAGCGCGTTAAAGACAAACGGTAGCGCATTTGGCACGCGCAAACTCGAGAAGGCTTTTGCATCGCTAGCGGCATACGAACGCAACAAATCCAAGTGCATTGGGTTGACTTCGGTCAGGCCGCGCACGGCATTGACAACGACTGGAAAAAAGACTGTGATCGCCACGATCCAGGCTTTGGATGACCATTCGAGGCCCACGATTTTGATGATCACCGGCGCGAGCGCAACAATCGGCACGCTCGAAAGAACCGTGGCGAACGGCAACAAACCTCGCTCGAGAAACTTGAACCTCGAGACGAGCAGGGCCAGAAGCAACCCGGCCGCCGATCCGAACAGAAATCCGATCAACGCCTCGAGCACAAAGGTCTGGTAGGCATCACGCAGCAGGACTTCACGGACGGTCCAAAGCGTGGCGAAAACTTGTGATGGCGCGGGAACCAACGCGAGCGGAATCCGATACGCCCGAATCAGCGCCTCGACGAACGTGACGACCAAAACGAACGTCAAACCGGCGGGTACGAAATCGACCAAACGGTTTTTGCCTCTCGAGTCCACCACCCAATTGGCGATGCGACCAACTCCGATTCCTCCGATGATCAGACCAACCCAGGCCAGCAAAATGATTGGCCATGGCGCGACCTCGGTCAGGTTCCAAACGCTCGAGATCGCAACGATCAGCAATGCAAAGCCAGTTAACGTCAATGCGACTGCGACCGGAAGGGCACTCGGGCCTCGAGCCGAATTGAGACTTATCGGTTGCGTTGCCACGGTGTCACCCACCCCTCGAGCCGATTGACCAGCGCGACCAAGGCAATGCCCAACAGACTCGAAGCCAGCATCAGCACCCAAGTTCCAACTACGTCAGATGCCCTCGAGTTTTCTGCCAGCATCTTGCCAAGCCCACCGGTGCTGATCGTGCTGATCTCACCGATGATGCTGCCGACCAAAGCCGCCGCCGCTGAAACTTTGAAGGCCGTGAACAGGTACGGCACGCTCGCCGGGAAGCGCAAAACGCTGAAGGTTTGCAAGCTCGAGGCGTTGTAGGTTTTCATCAGGTCCAACGCCAGCGCATCCGGGCTGCGCAAACCTTTAGCGACACCGATGCTGATCGGGAAGAACGCGATGTACGCCGCGATGATCGCCTTCGGGAACCAACCTTGAACGCCGTACTGCCCCAGCAAGACCGCCAGCATCGGGGCAATCGCCACGACCGGCACGGTCTGCGACGCGACCAACCACGGCAGGATCGCCTTCTCAAAGGCTCGAGAGGCGACCAGCAAAACCGCGAAACCCAGTCCGACCAAGGCGGCCAAACCCAACCCGACCAAGGTCTCGAGGCCGGTGATAAACGCGTTGTACGGAATCGCGGTATTTGTGAACGGCGGCCAAGACAGTGCGGCAATCCCTCGAGCCAACTGACTTGGTGCGGGCACGACGGGGGAACGCAAATCCCAAGCGCACTCCCAAGCATTCTTGCAATCCAAGACCGCGCCAGACTCGAGTGAACGCTGGGCCGCTGGAACATTCGCCAGCAACATCAACGGCACGTACAACGCCGCCAGAATCAACGCCACGACAACGATTGGCAAGTAATTGGCTCGAGCCTGCATCACTCGTGTGCCTCGTAACCATGACCGTGACGCAAGCTTTCGCGGACTTCGGTAGCAATCTCGAAAAACCTCGGGCTTTCGCGGGTGTCGAAATCTCGAGGCTGCGGCAGGTCCACGTTAATAATTTTTTCGATCTTGCCGGGGCGCGGTGTCATGACGACAATTCGCGTCGATAAGAAAACCGCCTCGGGAATCGAGTGCGTCACAAAAATCACCGTCTTGCCCGTCTCGCGCCACAATCGCAACAACTCGAGGTTCAAGTTCTCGCGGGTGATCTCGTCCAAAGCGCCGAACGGTTCATCCATGAACAATAGTTGCGGCTCGAACGCCAAAGCTCGAGCGATGCTGACACGCTGCTGCATGCCGCCCGAAAGCTGCCAAGGGTAATTCCGAGCGAACTTCTCGAGACCGACCAACTTCAACATTTTCTCAGCGCGTTCCTTGCGTTCCGCGACCGGGAAATTCATCACCTCGAGCGGCAACATCACGTTCGCCATGACCGTGCGCCACTCGAACAAGGCTGGAGCCTGAAAAACGTACCCGTAGGCTCGAGCCTTGCGTGCCTCGTCTGGGGATTTGCCACCCAAACGCAAATCGCCGCTCGAGGGCTGAATCAAATCCGCCAGCAAACGCAACAATGTCGTCTTGCCACACCCACTCGGACCAATCAATGAAATAAACTCACCCGGTTGAATCTCGAGGTTCGCATCCTGCAACGCCACCGTCTCGAGCGCTTCACCACCCGGACCTCGCGTGCGGTAAATCATCGAAACGTCTTTGACCGAAACAATCGAATCTCGAGTTGCCGCCTGAACTGCTTGTGTCATGAAATCCTCGTTGCCAATAATCTACCGCGTTCAAACACAAACGTCACTCGAGATGGAGACAGGGCCAAAAGTATGTTGACCCTGAATTTTCCCCGTAGCTCGATCAAAAGAACAACGAATTTGTCACCCCCTGCGAAGTAGCGACCCAAGCCC
>JAYURE010000097.1:0-6190 GCA_043756345.1 Deinococcales bacterium
TGCCAAGCGATTTGAAAGCCATCGGTGTGCGTGTTCAATACATCGGTGTGATCAGCGAACCGATCATCGTGCCGATCCAAAACGGCAAAGCGGTTCTGAAGCTCGACGGTCAGAGCGTCAGTACAGCGGCACTTGGGGCCTCGAGCGTGGTTGTGCCAAAAACTCGAGTGACCGCCAACGGTTTGACGGCTCAAGCCATCAATTACAGCTACAAGTACCTCGGTGGATTCGGCAACTGGAACACGCTGGGCGTGCCAACGAATTTGCTCTCCAACTCGAGCAAGGTCACGGCGGACATGTTGCAAACCATCAACGCCACGCTGCCCGAAAACTCGCCATTGCCGACCAACACCAAGCACAGCACGTACCTCTCGAACACCGCCACCTCGAACCTGGTTTTGCAACAGGACGCTGAGGTGTACTTGACCTTCGTTCACGAGGGCGCAGGTTACAAGAACTCGGTTGGCTACTACCTTTACGATGCCGCCAACCCACCGAGCAGCGTGGCCGACATTCAATCCCGAATGATCCTGGCCTACCCGAACCACTCGTACCTGAATTCCGGTGGTGGCTTGCAGAGCGGCAATCGCGTCAAACTGCGTTACCTCGATCCAACCACGGGTCAGTACAGCGACACCTTCCCATCGGGCACCGGCATTGGCTGGTTCCTGGTCGCCAACGGCTGGCGCACCTCAGCAACCGGTGTGCTCGAGCGGGCCTACGAACAGACCTCGTTCTCCGATCCAGTCCTGAATTACCAGACCTACAACAGCCAAGGCATGACCCTCGCCCAGAGCGCCCAGACGGTCCTGTTGCTCGACGAGAATCACCAGACGCTGCTCCTCGGCTTCGAGGACATCTTGCGCCATCACGGTGGCGATCAGGACTTCAACGATGCGGTCCTGCTGGTCGAAACGAACCTTGCCGCCGTGAAAACCACCGGCATTGTGGTGCGCGATCCGGTTTCACCAGAAATCACCCGCACCGCCGACCTGCAACCCGTTGACGATCCAGCCGCCGCCGACAGCGATGGCGACGGCATCAGCAACCCATTCGATGCGTACCCGAACGATCCGAGCAAAGCCTTCAACAATTACTTCCCGGCCAAAGGCGATTACGGCACGCTGGTCTTCGAGGACCTCTGGCCGAAACGCGGCGATTACGACTTCAACGATACGGTCGTCGATTACAACATCAACCAGATTTCCAACGCCAACAACCAACTGGTCGAAATTCAAAGCGAATACGTGCTTCGCGCCCTCGGTGGCGGCTATCACAACGGCTTCGGTGTCAGCAGCAACTTGACCCCGGCCCAAGTCAGTGAAGTCACGACCACCTGGGAGAAAAACGGAGTCGTCCAAACCGGTGCACTGCCCGTGCATTACACGACGCGCCAAGCGAACGGGCTCGAGGCTGGACAGGCCAAAGCCGTCGCCATCGCCTGGGATGACGGTTACGACGTGCTGCCGGTCTCGGTGATCACCCGTCCGTACTACTCGAACGTTGCACCGAACGAAACGTATCAAACGCCGGGCCGGGTTAAAATGACGATGAAACTGACCAACCCAGTCGCCATGAGCGCACCCGGTGCGGCACCGTACAATCCATTCCTGATCGTCAACGGCAAAACCTTTGGACGCAGCACCGAGGTTCACCTCGCAGGGCAAGCACCAACCAGCCTGGGCCGCACCGATTACTTCGGCACCGAAGATGACACCTCGAACTCGAGCACCGGCCGCTACTTCGTGGACAGCACGGCGCGTCCATTCGCCATGAACATCCCGACGCAATTCACGTACCTGCAAGAAATTCTGAACGAACAAAACGGTTGGGTCAGCCTCGGGCAGGACATCCGTGGCGCGTACCTGAAATTCGATTCGTGGACGACCAGCAACGGCACGACCTCTAAAGATTGGTATCGGGATTTGGCCGGATACCGCGACAACTCGAAGCTGTTCATTCGTCCGTAAAACTCTTTTTCAAAACACCTTTTTCAAAACACCTCAGCCTGAAGAAAAAGCTTTGAACAACGTCCCGAATCCAATCCTCAAACTGCTGCCACCGTTCGCATTGATTGCGGCGGTGGCGCTTTTGAACTTCTCCTTGCACGCCCGAATCGCCCCGAGCACATTGGCGAGCAGCATGAACCTGCCGCACTGGGACACGTTCGAGCGCAAACAATTGCAATGGCCAAACGCCCGAGGAAACTGGAAGCTCGAGGCTGGAAGGGTGCAGACCGATGGTGGTGAGCATTTCGCACAAGTGCCGGTCGCCGTTTCCGCGCAGGCCCCGTACACGCTCAAACTCGAGATACGACTCGAACCGAACGCAAGCGCGGGCATTGTTTTCAACGGGCAAGTTCAAGGCACGAGTGAGCGTTCACAAATCATTCGTATCAAACGTGACGGCCCAGCAATTCAACTCGAGGCGGGCTTCAACAACCGAGAACAGGTCTTTGAGCCCGAGCACAAAACCACGCTCTGGTGGCCGAAGGATTTGAAACTCGAGTTGCAAGTTGGCGCTCGAGGCTACACGTTGCGTATCAACAACCAAACCGCCCTCGAATCATTGCCGCTGCATTTCCGTGGTGGATTCATTGCGTTGCAAACCAATGGCATCGCCAGCTTCGACAACCTGCTGGTTCAACCCTCGAGCCTGCAACCAGACACGAATGCCAGCCGTGACCTGACCCGAGATTGGAAAACACTGTCTGGAACTTGGGCGTTTCTACAAAACGAACTGCGTCAAGAGAACCCGCAAGGATTTGACCAAACGATTCTGGCCGCTCGAGCCCAAGAAAAGACCAGAAAAATCCGACTCGAGTTTAGGCAACTGTACGGCAGCGGCGCGGGCCTGATTTTCAACGCCATAAACAACACGCGCCTCGAGAATGCACACCTGGTTCGTTACAGCGATGATGGCAAAACACTCTTCTGGGGCAGCTTCGATGGACGCGGGAACTTTCGCGGACAGGGTTATCGCAACGTGCGGAATCCAGGCACGATCAAACATACGCTCGAGGTCAAACTCGCACCGAAAACCTACGCCGTGATGCTGGACGGACTCGAGATTGCCAACAAGATTCCACTGCTCGAGAAATCAGGATTCGTTGGCATGTCCACCTCAAAAAGTGCAGCGTCATTCACCAAGCTCGAGCTTGAGACCGAAATCACCACAAGCCAACTGATTGGTTCTCGAGGCGCACCATGACCCAGACCCGAACCACAACAACACCCTGGATTCGCTCGAGCATCGCCTACTGCATCGCCGTCTTTTTGATCAGCCGAATCGCCCTCGCAATCATTGCTGTGATTGCCGAGACACTGATTCCCGGACCCGTTGGAGCTAAGTTTTACCACGCCGTTCCCGACAATATTTGGCTGGATGTCTGGGCACGTTGGGACAGCGCCTTCTACCTCGAGATCGCCAATCAAGGCTACGCCCTGACCCTGCGCGAACCCTCGAGCGCCGCGTTCTTTCCGCTCTACCCAATCCTGATCAACCTCGTCAAAACCATAGTCGGCAACACCGTGCTCGCCGGACTGATCGTTTCGCACTTGTGCTTCCTGGCCGCACTGATTGCTGTACATCGCCTGACCGAACTCGAGTTCCACGACACGCCCACCGCCAACCGCGCCATCCTTTACATCGCCATCTTTCCAACCTCGCTTTTTTTCGGCGCGATCTACACCGAATCCCTGTTTCTGCTGCTCTCGAGCCTGACGTTTTTGTTCGCCCGAAAACGCCTGTGGGCCTGGGCGGGCATCGTCGGATTGCTCGCCGCATCGACACGCATTGTCGGCATCACACTGTTGTTACCAGTGCTGCTCGAATGGTGGCGATCACGTGAATCATCTCGAGGTGCGAGAGGATTCAACTGGCCTGGATTGAATTGGTTGGGCCTACTCTGGATTTGCGCCATCCCCATCGGACTGATCAGCCAAATGGTTTTTCTCGAGCGTGCCTTCGGCGATCCGATCACCTTCTGGACGACACAAGAAAGCTTCAACCGAATCGGCATCAACCCGATCAACGCGCTCGCTCGAGACATCGCGCCAATTATCAATGGCGGGCCGTTCCCATGGAATATCGTTGTCGATCTAAGCGCGTTTGCACTCGCTGTGATGGCCGCCATTGCCGCCTTCAAACAACTCGGCTCGAGTTACACCGCCTACACCCTGCTCGGCGTGCTGATCCCGCTCTCAGGTGGCACCGGCAGCCTTGCCCGTTACGTGGTCGTCTTGTTTCCCGTGTTCATGATGCTGGCACACTGGGGTAAACGCTCGAGCGTTCACTGGGCTGTACTGATCGTGTTTTTGATGGGCCTGATCGCCTTGACAACGCTGTTTGTGAACTGGATTTTCATCGGGTAATTAGGAGATTTGAGTTTGCATTTGCTCCAGTGCGCCTTTGGCATCGGGATTGAAGGCAGAACTGGATGCAAATGCAGATCTCACTGGAAAAGCGTTGAAATCACAGGCATGGTCCACGTTCTGCCAACTCGAGCGAACCCTTGTTGTCGCTGTCGGTGATCAATTCTTTCGGCTTGACTTCCGCACCATTGGCGGTCATGGTCGCGGCCTCATTCGCAATCATGTTCATGAAATCACGGTTGAACCCGGTGTAGGCCCGGATGATCTTGCCATCCTGCCCAATAAAGTACGTGGTCGGCAAGTATTTGGCGCTGTACAGGCTGGCGACGCGGCAATCATCGGCCACGACTGGCATCTCGAGGTAATGCTGATCGCCGCTGCCGACGTACTTACGGGCATCACTTTCACTGCACTCGAGCATCACCCAGACCGGCACGGCGGGCGCAATTTCGGCGAGGCGGCGGAAGTAACCGACCACCAAACGCGAAGCGTTGATTTGCGGGTGCCCAAAGACCAAAATCACCGGGCCTGCCGTCAGTGCCTCATTCAAGCTGAGCGTCTGACCGTTCAGGTCGGTGGTCGTGAACAACGGTGCGAGCGAACCGTTCTCGAGGGTGTGCATTTTGTAGGCGGTCGGGGTTGCACTGTTTGCCGAAAGTGAAAGGTCTGACATGGGCGCATTGTACGGGAAAAGCGAGGTGAAAGGGAAAAGGTGAAGCGCGAACAGCCCGTCAGCGATCCTGCCCGCAAGGTGCATGGTTAGGATCAAGAAGGTGCTGTCTTGTGAGCAAGAAAGCCCAAAGTAAGAACCAAAGTCAAAATCTCGAGCCTCAAACCCTCACTTTTCCCTTTTCCCCTTCACCTTTAACCCCTTAGGATGAAATGACTTCCTTGTTCGATTTTGAGAAACCGGGCCGTGATGCGCGTTGTTGCTTTGGAAATCGGGAAGTTATTTCATCCCAAGTCCTTAGCCCTTCAGCGTTTCGCGGGTTGCGCGGGGCGCACTTCAACCCGGCTGGGAAGTGTGCGTGCGGGCATCTCGAGCAGGTCGGTAACGATTTGGGCGATGTCTTCGGGTTGAATCTTCCAAGCATCCGCTTCTGTTGGCGTGTGACCACCGAAATACGTGGCGACGCTTCCCGGCATGATGTACGAAACTTTGATCCCAAGCTTGCGCAAATCCAGCATGATCGCTTCAGAAAATCCGTTCAGACCAAACTTGCTGGCGTTGTAGGCCGCTCCGTACTCGAACGGGTTCTTTCCGGCCAGGCTCGAGATGGTGATGATGTACCCTTGGGCTTTCTCGAGTGCAGGCACAGCAGATTTGACGCTGTAGAAGGCTCCGGTCAGGTTGGTGTCGATCACGGAATGCCAATCTTCGATTGATAAATCTTGCACGGATTTGAAGACACCTACACCGGCGTTAACAATCAGCACGTCCAGCCGTCCGAAATGCTCGAGTGCGCTGGCGACGGCGGCCTCGGAGTGCGCGTACTCGCGGGCATCGGCACGAACACCGACGGCTTTGCCGGGACCACGTGCGTTCAAGGCTTTGGCGGCATCTGCAACTTCTGTTTCGTTGCGGGCGGTGATGACGACGTTGCCGCCTTTACTGACGATGGCTTCCGCGACGGACAGGCCGATGCCTTTGCTGCCGCCGGTGATCAGTGCTGTTGTGCCAGTGATATTCATGGCCTCGAGCCTACGCTGGATGTTGGGAATCTGCCCGTGTCGGAGGCTACGCGATTCAGGTCCGAGATTTCAGACTCGAGCCTTCGTAGGGTGGGCTGTGCCCACCATTTGCAGGGAACTGGTGG
>JAYURE010000098.1:0-6182 GCA_043756345.1 Deinococcales bacterium
TCCAGGATGAAATAACTTCCTTGTTTGGTTTCGTAAAGCTTCACCGTACTGCACGCTTTCATGTTCGATATCGGGAAGTTATTTCATCCCAAGTCCTAAGCTTCTTTGACCCTGTGTTACTCTCGAGGTGTTCCTTGAATGGGCGAAGGGGGTGAGTATGAACCACATCAATTTGGTTTCGATTTTCGTTTCCGTGAATAACGGCGTTCTCGCAAACAACGAGGTGTTTTCATGCCCATCAATCCGTTCGGCAAATCAGACTGGCTCGCTTGGGCCGTCGATCAAGTCCATCCGCAATTAAAAACCTGGTACTCGCAGGCGCAACTCGAATCGAACCTTTCGGATCAACTTGAGCGTGATCTCGATTGGCTCGAGAATCTTGGCGAGGGTTTCGAGCGCAACATGCCTGTCGCTGGGGCGACACCCGCCATGTACAACCATCGCGTTCTCGAGGTGGCTGGAATGCAGGTCATGCTCGGGATTCGTTTTCGTGGCGGTGACATCACAATTCCGTTCGTGGATTTGGTGCGCTCGAGTCAGGCGATCACAATTCCCGCTCAGGTCGAGGCGATCTGTGATTTGGTCCGTCAAGAATTCGCAGTTTTCAAACCGTTGATGGTTCGCTTTTATCAGCCCGCGCACCTTGAGTTTCAGATTGACGTGCCCGGTTCGAGCGGCGACAAGCGAGTGCTGGCCGCGCCACTCAGGACCATGCTCGAGCATCCCAAACCGGAAGGCCTCGAGCGAGTGATTTTGCGTCGAGCAAACGACCTCGAGTTCTACGAACGGTATGCCGAAACGTATGCCGCGATTTACCAGGAACGCCCGTGGTTGCCGCATGAGGCGGAACCCGAATCGCTCGAGGACATGCAAGAACACCTCGAGATTGCACAGATCTTTGAGGTTTTCATTGATGGCCAATGGGCGGGCATCACTGGCGCGGAACATTGCAGCGATGGGTTCGCGCTGCGCGGCTTTGTGGTTCTCGAGATGCTGCTCGCCAAGTTCGCTCGGGGTCAGGGTTTGGGCGCAGCGGTCCAGTACCGTCTGGCCGAGGCGTTGCAAGCCTCGAGTGCGCCCGAGGATGTCCTGTACGGCACGATTGGCTCGAACAATCCACCGATGTTGAAGACTGCCGCTCGAGTTGGACGGGTGGATTTGGGCGGTTGGATCTGGGTCAACTTGGCAGGATAAAGCAGGTTAAAGCCGAAAGGTGAAAGGTCAAAGTGGTGTCACCTTTTCCCTTCACCTTTTTCCTTTCACCTCGCCCTTACGGGCAGAGCGTCCAAACTTTGTCTTGATCAAAATTCACCCGCATCGGGTTCAGGCCGGAAGCTTGCAGGGTGTGTGGTCCTGCTGCAATCTTTGTGAACTTGATGCTTTGACCAGCGGCGATGGTGTTCTGGAACGCACCATCAATAGAGATGCGTTTGCTGACTTTGCAACCATTGATTACCTTGACCGAGTAAGTCGGTCCAGCCCGGAGCAGGCTGCATGACGTGAGCGTGAACGGCACCAGTCCGCAGAGCAGCCAGAGTGTTCTTTTGTTCCACATGGTTGCCTCCCAGTGCGTGCTGTCCCTATCGTGCTGTCCCCATGGTTCCCTGCCAGTATGTGAATTTCACAGGGGTCTTCAGTAGGGCTCGAGTCTTGAGGCTCAAGGTTTCGGTTTTGAGTCATGGGAAAACCCCAGCGGCTCGAGACCAATGGGGTGAATGGTTTTTGCTGTGACCCGTGACTATTCGAGCACCCAATCCCCGTTCGTCATGATCGGCTCAAGGGTTCCATTCGCGCTTTCGCCTTGGACGCTGATCTCGCCAGAACCGATCATCCAATCGACATGAATGATGCTGTCGTTCGCGTGGTTCGCGGCCAGTTCTTCTTCGTTCATGCCGACGCCACCGGCAAGCGTGAACGGGTATGCCGCCCCGAGTGCGATGTGACAGGCGGCGTTCTCGTCGAACAGGGTGTTGTTGAACAGAATCCCGGAACTCGAGATTGGTGATTTGTGCGGCACGAGCGCCACCTCGCCGATGTGTCGGGCTCCCTCGTCGGTGTCGAGCAGGCGCAAGAAGGCGTCTTCGCCCTGTTTGGCGCTGGCCTCAACGATTTTGCCCGCCTCGAAACGCACGCGAATGCCGTCGATCAGGACCCCGGCGTAAGACAATGGTTTGGTGCTCGAGACTTCACCATCAACTTGGTCTTTGTGTGGCAGGGTAAAAATCTCTTCGGTTGGCAAGTTGGCAACGAAGTCGATGCCGGATTGCGTTTTGGAACCGCCTGACATCCAGATGTGCTTTTCGGGCAGCCCGACACGCAAATTTGTGCCTGGACCGCTGAAGCGTAAGGCCGTGTAATGCCGGTCGTTCAACAGCACGGATCGTTGATCGAGGATCGCCAGGTGTGCTTTCCAAGCTTCAACGGTGTTGGGCAGGTCAGAGCGGGTGGTCATGAAGATCGCTTCCCAAAGTGCGCTGATGGCGGCCTCGCCTTGCAATTCTGGAAAGACACCCTGCGCCCAGGCGAGCGTCGGCATGGCGGCAACGCACCAATTGACGGCATCCTGCATGATTTTTTCCGAGTACGGTTTGCCTTTCGTGGCCCGAACACGGATGGTGGTGGAAACCAATGCTGGGTCCTGATCCTTTAGGAGTGCCGGGTCACTCGCGGTAATGCTCAGGACGGCATCGCCACGTTCTATGGTTTCGGCCAGCAATCCCAGGCTGGAATCGGCGAATTCCTCGAACGAATCCCTGGGCGCGTGACGGAATCGCTCGAGGGCGAGTTGTTCATCGTTCCAGACCACAGTGACCAGGCGGCAACCGGCTTTGTAGGCGCTGGCGGTCAAGGCCCGCACGAACGGTGCGCCTTCGATGGGTGCGCCCGTGATCATCAGGCGTTGCTGCGGTTGGACGTTCAGGCCGATGCGGATGATCAGGTCGGCGTAATGCTCGAGTTTTTGTTCAAAAGTGAGACTCACGCTGGGATTCTATCGGAAAGGGCGCAGGTCACAAGTCACAAGGCTCGGACGAGGTTGCGAAATGGGACCTCACTTCTTGTCGCGTGAAAAGCAGTGAAAGGTGGAAGGTGGAAGGTAACGGCAAAACCAAGCTCGAGATTCGAGGTGTTGTCCCTGGCTTCTTCTTTGAACTTTTCACTTTGAACTTTTCACTTTGAACTTCCCTGTCTCAGTCCCAATCTGCTGCATCCCTCGATGCTTCACATTCCAACCGGTTTACACTGCGTGCATGACTTTTCTGGCCTGTGTGCAGAGCAAACTCGAGCCGGAGGCGTACCGATCCGGTGATGATTTTGCCGCGTGGGTGCTGGAACAAACGCAGTCCGCACTCGAGGCTCGAGATCCAAGTGAACCGGTATTGGTGGCTTTCCCGGAGTTGATTGGTTTGCCGCTGGCGTTTTTTCTCGAGCGTCAAGTCAAAGCCAGTTCTGCCCAAGATGCCGCGCTCGAGTTGCTGCGTGAATCCTGGTTCGAGGCGTTCAGTCTGGGCGTGCGTCACGGGCGCTTGCTGCCTGCGAACCTACTCTTACCCAGGGCGCTCGAGGTTTTTGCGGCCTTCAAATGGGCGTTCTCGAGGGCGGCCCGTGAAACCAATTCGTTCATCGTGGCTGGTTCGGCGTTTCTGCCGGGGATCGAAGATGAGGCGGCCCGAGGCACATTTCTGGCCGATGCGCGGGTGCAGAATATGTCGTTCACCTTCGCACCGTCTGGCCTGATCGTCTCGAGGCAACCGAAGATCAACTTGACCAAAGGGCTTGAGTCCAGTTTGGGTTTGGCTCGAGGTCGTCTCGAGGATGTGCTGGTCACACGCCTGCCGTTCGCCGATGTCTCCACCCTGATTTGTTTCGATGCCTTCTTTGAACGCGCCCTTGAACGTGCCGATGCCCTAGGCGCACAAGTCCTGGTCCAACCGAGCGCCAATGCCACCCGTTGGGATGGCCCGTGGAGTGCCGATGCCAGCCTGACCGAAGGCGTCGAGTGGTGGCGGCGCGGCCCGGCTTCAAAGATTCAGGGCCGGGTCAACATTCGTGCCTGCCTGAATCCGATGCTGGTTGGCCGCCTATTTGAACTCGAGTTCGAGGGACGCTCGAGCATCGCAATCAATGGAGCGAGCAGTGACGGCAGCCTCGAACCGGACTTGTCCATGGCTACGAAAAAGCAAGTATTGCCTCACGAGAACCTGGTTGCGGTTGCGGATTCCGCGTCCGATTTCGCCATCGTTTCTGCGCGTGTCTCATGAAGCCTTGCCGCGTCAGGGCAGAGATGAAAATGCCAAAAATAGCCCGCTGTGTCAGCAAGCGCCTGCTACACTCGGCGATGTGGGGCAAAGACTGTTTTTCGTATTGATGTTCCTGGCTGCGTTCAGCTTCAAGGCTGTCGCGGAGGACTTCCGCCATGAGGCGTACTACCAAGACTGTGGACGGTACTTTGATCAAGGTGATTACCAAACCGCCAGCAACCAATGCAACATCGCCCTGGCGAACAAACCCGATTATGCTCCAGCGTTGCGCCTACTCGCACGTTCGCAGGTGGCCTTGGGTCAACTGACCGAAGCCAAAGCCAGTCTCGAGAAGGCACGTCTGGCCGAACCAGAAAATCCAGAAAACGATTTGCTCGAAGGTGAAATTGCCATTCTGCAAGGCGACGCGAACCGCGCCTCGAGCCTTGCCGCGCCACTGACCTCGAGCTCGAATGCCGGATTTCAAAACCGTGCTTTGCGCCTGAACGCCAAAGCCCAACATTTGCAGGGCCGTGATGACCAAGCGATTGTCACCTTCCGTCGCCTGCTGACCCTCGAACCGAACGACCTCGAGACGCGCCGATTCCTAGCTCAAACCCTACTCGAATCTGACCCGCGTGCTGCCGTGGCATTGTTGCAAAAATCCCCGCAGAAAAGCTCGCCGGTGTTGCTGGCCGATTTGGGTCGAGCCAAATGGATTGCCGGGGATTTGCCCGCCGCAATCCAAAACCTCGAGCGTGCCGTCTCCAGTCCTGCCGCCTTTCGCAACGAGCGTTCGACTTACTTCAAAGCGCTCGGGGCGCTCGCCTACTCGTACTTTGGGCTCGGACGGGTCACGGAAGGCAACCGGGTGTTGGGACAGATGGGCGACCCACAAAGTTTGTTCCTGACCGCCATCAACCGTGTCCTGCCGTGGTTGCTCGGTGCGATCCTGCTGCTGATCTTGCACCTGATCGGTGAGAGCCGGATCGAACCGCTCTCGACCATCGAAATTCAGGATGGGCCACGCCCTTGGACGGTCACGAGCGCCTACCGTTGGTTGTTTGTCGCGGCCATCGCTGGCCTGCTCTCGAGCGTGCTGGCCGGGTTTTTGCTCTACGGCAACATGCTGGCGATCCTGACACCCTATCAGGCGAGCGTGGCTCGAGACGTCTACTTCAGTGTTTTTACGCTGGTGCTGGTCGGTCTGGCGGTTCGTACCGCGCACGGTCTTGGTTGGAACGCCCGAGAATTGCTGCTCGGCATTGCACCGCGAGGCTTGGCGATTGATGGCATTGCGTTAGGCTTGGTGCTGGTTGCCCTGACGCTTGGCTATCACTTCTTGGCACACCTTTTGAAATGGAACACCGGCTTTTACGTCGATCTGCTTTCATCCCGAAGCAGCATGTTCTTGCCATTGCTGCTGTTGCCACTGACCGAACTGTTTTTTCGCGCTTACGCCGTTTACCCGCTCGAGAAACGCTACGGCCTGACCCTGACCTACATGATTTTGTCCCTGATGTACGCGCTCAGTTTTGGATCGCCAGTCCTGTTGCTGGCCGGTGGCGGCGCGATCCTCTTGGCCATCACCAACCGTTTGCGCTCGAGTGCGCCCGCCGTGGTTTCGCAATGGGTTTATTACGCCACATTGCTGGTCGTGATGCTGGCCGTGCCAGTCGTGCGAACCTGGTTTTGAGGGCAGGTAAAAGAGCAGGGTAAAAGGTCAAAGGTGAAAGGAAAAAGTCAGGGCGTCAAGACCCTGGCTTTTTGTGTTGACTCGAGCCTCAAGAGTGATATCCGTGGTTTTGCTGTTCACTTTGACCTTTTCCCTTTCAGCTTTTCCCTGGGGTTGTACAATGCGCCCATGGCAACCAAACGTACTCCTGAAACAAATTCGCTCGAGGTCGAAATCTCGCGTGATGTGCTGGTCGGCATCTCGAGCAT
>JAYURE010000099.1:0-2259 GCA_043756345.1 Deinococcales bacterium
CGCACGCGAATCGGTTGGGCGGCATAAAACAAGGTTTTGTTGGCGCGAATATCGAGTGTGACCGGCACCTCGAGTCCAGGTGAGAGGTTGCGGCTGGCCCGAACCATCACCAAGTCTGGACCTGGGGTTTTGAGCGCCTGAGCCACGTAAGGCTCGAGGTCGTTGTTGGGTTTGAGCGCCAAAGGCTTGCCTCGAGCGGAGCCTTGGGTCTCGGCAATCAGGCTGGCCTGTCGCAGCACAGAGGAGAGGCGGGTGCGCACGTCACTTGCGGTGCCTTCGGGCAGAACGGTCTGCAAGATCAATTCTCCCTCACGGAAGATGAAATTGCCCCGGCTGGCCTCGCGCAGCGCGGTTCGGGCTTGGCGCAGGTTCTCATCCCGGTCGGCGAGGGATCGCTCGAGATCGAGGTTCTGTTGGCGCAATTTGCTGGTTTCCTGCTCGAGTTGCGAGCGTTTTTGCGCCAATTCGCTGACATCGGTTTGCAAGCCGCTGACATCGTCTTGAACTTTTTCACGTGAACTGGTCGCATCGCGGACCTGGATCTCGAGGACCGTCAGGCGTTGTTGGGTTGGTGCAATTGCTGCCTCGGCCCGCTGCGTGCGTTTTTCAAGTGTGGTGGCTCGAGCTTCAAGCTGGACTTTCTCGTCGCTGAGTTCGGCAATTCGCGCCTCGAGTTGCCTGCCACGGGCATCCAAAGTGCCGCGTTTGCGACCCAACTCGGCCACCGTTGCCCGCAGAATGGCGCGTTGCTTCTCGAGGCTGCGGATTTCACCACTAAGCAGGTTGTTCTGCGTGCTCGAAGTCAGGTTGGCGCGTTCCAATGAGGCGGCCTTATCGTTCAGGATGCCCTTCAAGTCGGCGGTCGCCTCGAGTTCTTTTTGCTTGCGACGCAAGTTCTCCAGGCTGCCCTTTAACTCCTGCTCGAGTTGCGTTTGTTTCTGACTGGTGTTGTACAAACGGCTTTGAGTGTCGGTGTATTCGCTTTGCAGGCTTTCAAGGTCACGTTTGATCTGGTCACGTTCACTGCGAATCTCCTGAGCGCGAGAAACCGTCTCGAGGGTGTCCCGTGCAATCAAGGCAACCGTGCCGACCGTCAGGAAGGCGACCAACACGCCCGATCCGACCGCGAAGATCAAACCGGTGGTTTTGGGGCGCAATCCGAACAAACGCAGGTGCTTCCGACCGACCCGTCTGCCGACGACATCACCGGCATAGGCGATGATCCCGCCCAGCACCGCAACGCTCGAGAGCAGAATGAACCAGATCATGTGTGCCTCCCGATGGGCCGTTTGACGGGCCATTCAAAGCGTTCGTATTCCTGAGGGTTATGTTCAAATGTGAAATTTGGCCCGAGCCTGTGTTCGCTTCAACCGATCACAACTCGAATTCATCTCCAAGATAATGGGCACGCACGTTGGCGTCTCGAGCGAACTCGTCCGGTGTGCCAGAAAAAACGACTCGACCGTCGTACATCAGGTAAACACGATCTGTCAGTGCCAGCGTTTCACGGACAGAGTGATCGGTGATGAACACACCCAAGCCGCGCCGTTCGCGCAAATCTCGGATCAAACGTTGGATTTCACGGACGTTCTTGGGGTCCACGCCAGTAAATGGTTCATCCAACAAAATGAAATCGGGATTGGTCGTCAAAGACCGCGCAATCTCGAGCCTGCGGCGTTCACCGCCAGACAAACTGATCGCCAAACTGTTCGCCAAATGCGAAAGGTGAAATTCTTCGAGCAATTCATCCGCCTTGCGGCCCCGTTCGCCAGCGGTTAGGTTCTGGAACTCGAGGATCGCCAAGAGGTTGTCACGGGCCGTCATGCGGCGGAAGGCGCTCGCCTCTTGCGGCAAGTACCCAAGCCCGAGCCGGGCGCGACGGTGCATCGGCAGGCGAGTGATGTCGTTCTCGCGCAAGTAAATGCCACCCTCGTTGGGTTTGACAAACCCGACCATCATGTAAAAAGTCGTGGTTTTACCCGCACCGTTTGGACCAAACAACGCGACGATCTCGCCACGCTCGAGTTCAAGGTTGACACCACGAACCACTTCGCGCTTGCCGTACCGTTTGATCAAACCTCGAGCCACCAGTTTCGGTGATTCCTCAAAGTTCAGATCGAAGATTGGATTGAGATTTGGAACCGCTGGAATGCTCTGCTGCATAGGACCTCAAGTTGAATGTCAGGATCTAGGTGCTTTTTCTAAGTAGTGCAGTCTAGCACGCTGATTTCTGGGATTCCTGAGGATGAATGACCTTGG
>JAYURE010000100.1:0-2259 GCA_043756345.1 Deinococcales bacterium
CGAGGCGGAAACCCGTAAAATCATTGACCAGCAATTGCGTGACGCGCAGTGGATGGCCGACAGCACCGCATTAACGCACGCCAAGGGAGCACGGCCCGAGCGGGGCAAGAACCAAGCGATTGCCGAATGGCCAACCTCGAGCGGCCCAGCGGATTACGTGCTGTTCGTTGGCTTGCAGCCGGTGGCAGTGGTCGAGGCGAAACGCAGAATGGTCGATGTGAGCGCGGCCTTGCAGCAGGCGAAACGGTACAGCCGTGATGTGAAACTCGAACCGGGATCGGATGGCTTCGGGGCGTGGGGTGGCTTTCGCGTGCCGTTCGTGTTCGCCACGAATGGCCGTACCTACCTGCGGCAATTGGCGACACGCTCCGGCGTGTGGTTCTGCGATGTGCGCCGCCCAGTGAACGTATCGGGTGCGTTGGACGGTTGGTATTCTCCAGAGGGCTTGAACGCCATGTTGAAACTTGATGTGGACGCGGCCCACAAACGACTCGAGACGGAGGGTTTCGTTTACGACCTGAAGTTGCGTCCGTACCAGCAAACCGCAATCCGAGCAGTCGAGGCCGCTATTGCCAAAGGTCAACGCGAAATGCTGTTGGCGATGGCGACCGGTACGGGCAAAACCAAAACCTGCATCGCCTTGGTCTACCGCCTGTTGAAAACCCAGCGTTTCCGCCGTGTGCTGTTCCTGGTGGACCGCAGCGCCCTGGGTGAACAGGCGGCGAACGCCTTCAAGGACACGCGGCTCGAGAATTTGCAGACCTTCGCGGACACGTTCGGCCTCAAAGACCTCGAGGATGCCAGCGCCGATTCGGACACGGGCGTTCACGTGGCGACCGTACAGGGCATGGTGCAACGCATTCAGGCGAGCGCCGACGCGCCGGGCTTGGGTGTGGACGAGTACGACTGCATCATTGTGGACGAATGCCACCGGGGATACCTGCTGGACCGTGAACTCTCCGACACGGAATTGGGCTTCCGGGGCTTCGAGGAGTACGTCTCGAAGTACCGGCGGGTGCTCGAGCATTTCGATGCGGTCAAAATTGGTTTGACAGCCACGCCCGCGCTGCACACCACCGAGATTTTTGGCCTGCCCGTCTTTGCGTACTCGTACCGTGAGGCGGTGATCGATGGGTTTCTGGTCGATCACGAACCACCGGTGCAGATCAAAACCGAACTCTCGCAATCCGGGATCTCCTGGAGGCGCGGTGAGGAAGTCAAACTGTACAACCCGCGCCAGCAGCAGGTGGATTTGTTCACGACACCCGATGAGATCACGCTCGAGGTTGAGGCGTTCAACCGCAAGGTGATCACCGAATCGTTCAACCGGGTTGTCTGCGAGTATCTGGCCAAGGAACTCGATCCGGCCTCCCGGCAGAAAACGTTGGTCTTCTGCGCCAACGATGCGCACGCCGATCTGGTGGTGATGCTGTTAAAGCAAGCCTTCGCCGCGCAATACGGCAGCGTGGACGATGATGCGGTGGTCAAGATCACCGGCACCGCCGACAAGCCCTTGCAATTGATTCGCCGTTACAAAAACGAACGCCAGCCGAACGTCGCCGTGGCCGTGGATTTGCTGACCACCGGCATCGACGTGCCCGAGATCACCAACCTGGTGTTCTTGCGGCGCGTCAATTCCCGAATTTTGTTCGACCAAATGCTGGGCCGCGCCACGCGCCTGTGTGACGAGATCGGCAAGGAAGCCTTCAGGATTTTTGATGCCGTGCAAATCTACGAGGCCCTGCACGACCTGACCGCGATGCAACCCGTGGTTGTGGACCCGGCGATCAGCTTCACACAATTGCTGGATGAACTCGCACGGGTCTCGAGCCTCGAAGAGCAAGACTGGGTGCGGGCGCAACTGATCGCCAAACTGCGCCGCAAGCAACGCCGCATGAACGCCCGCGACAGCCAAGATTTTGAGACGGGTGCAGGCATGGGCGTGGATGCCTTCCTCGAGCACCTGCGCGACCTGCCGAGCGATCAGATCGGCGCGTGGTTCGCGGCGCACGGTGATCTGGGCGAAATTCTCGACCGCAAAAACGAAGCTCGAGCCGCACCGGTGTTCATCTCCGAGCACGAAGACCGACTGCTGAGCGTCGAGGCCGGGTATGGACAGGCGCAAAAACCCGAGGATTACATCAACGCCTTCGCCGCGTTCGTGCAACGCGAACGGGACCGCATCACGGCGCTGTTGACCGTGCTGACCCGACCCAAAGACCTGACCCGAGCGCAACTCAGGGAACTCGCGCTCGAGTT
>JAYURE010000101.1:0-2253 GCA_043756345.1 Deinococcales bacterium
TGAACACTTTTCGG
Organism: Deinococcales bacterium; assembly: GCA_043756345.1. GTDB lineage: Bacteria > Deinococcota > Deinococci > Deinococcales > JAAFIG01 > JANOWZ01. The sequence goes on from JAYURE010000101.1 coordinate 15, forward strand.
TCACAATCGTATTTTCCTTGAGTATTCTGCTCTTGGATTAGTCAAGAAATGAATTCACGCCGTGCTGGACGTGCTGAGCAGTTACGAATTCAGAACAAATCAGCGAAATTACGCGCTGATCTCGAGGACCTGACGGCCATCGTAATAACCGCACGAACCACACACCACATGCTGAATCTTCTTGGAACCGCAATTCTTGCAAGTGGTCAGGTTCGGCACGACCAAAGCATGATGTGAACGGCGCATGTCGCGCTTGGATTTCGAGGTTTTCTTCTTCGGAACGGGATGCTTAGCCATTACTTCCTCCGGGCCTCGTTCATCGGCCAGGTTTAAGAACCTCACCAGACGCACTCGAGCTTGTGTTTTGCGCAACTCAGCCAGATCAAAAGTGCTGATCAGGGTCGCGGCAGCCGTGGAAGTATAGCAGAAGATTGGGCAAACCGGAACCCCCAAAATCAACCATTCAGGGCAACCATTCAGCCGCCCAAATCCTCGAGTCACAGCAAAAACCAGCACGAGAGGATCAAGAATGAATCCCCCGTACTGGCCTTTGATTTCATTACAACTCGAGAAAACCGCCCTGAACTGGGTTCGCAGCCACCGTAACCTTAACGCTCAAATTCACGAACAAACCGTTCCTGAACAAGGTAGACCGCATTCGGTGAGGCGGGCGGCAGGTTGGCGAGGTTCTGAAAGCTGGTATCAAATGAGAAATTACGTGTGGGTGGATTATAGATTGGAGCACCAACCTGGAATGCCCCAGTAGTATGTTTTGGGATACCTAGACTAATTAATGAACCCAAGTAGGTAATAGTGGCTGGAGCAGGCGTATTGGTGTTGCCATTCACAACCAGACCGCCATTCACACCCCAGTCCTCGTGATAACGAACCAGGTTGTTCGGTCCGCCATTGCGCGTGGATGTTCCAAGATCCTGCCCCGGCGTTCCATTTGTACCTCCAGTGATCGACATTCCCGCAACGATGGCGGCATTCAATACCGTGCTGGTCGCTGGACGGCAGGCAAGATTCATCTGACTTTTGGCATCGCTGGTCGTTGCCGCAGGCAAATTGGTAATTGGACACAGCAGGCCGTTGGGTAGATTTTTTCCAACATAATTTGGTGAATTCGCTACATAAGGATCCGGACCAGTGACCAAATTAGAGGTCGGTAAGCGCGTTGAAAAACTTGCCCAATTGTTCGACAAGATGTTAGCTGTATCCGCAATGATGGCCGCCGGAATCTTGTTGGTCGAGTTGTAATTGCCTTGGATGTAAACCGCTTGATCGGTGATGAACGTCAAACCTTTCGCGCCTTGCAGGTTTGCACCGTTGCTCAACCGCACTCCATACAGGCTCTGCGCGAGGCTCGAGTTCGGACCCCGCACAGTGGCATGGATCACCAAACCGTTTTGATTGGTGTTCGCCAAACCGCCACTGATACCCAAATTCCCAGCAGTGCTGCTGATGCAGGTGAGCAACCCCGCAACATTAACCTCGAGCAGTCTCATGTTCGCAAGAACCGTTCCCGTTGGAGCGGTCAAACTGTTCTGTTCACGGTTGTCCCGAAATGTATTGCTCGAGGTCACAGCGGCGCAGGTGTTCAATTGGCTGGTCAGACTTCCGTCAATGTCGCCATCAGCTTTGTACACGTTGACCTTACTGGTTGGGACATCGTAAGCGATTCGCAGATCAGCCTGATCCCAATACACTGAACCCGCTGTGGGATTCAGTACATCGGTGGTTGGAACCCTGAGTTGACCAACATTTTGCCGGACACGGCTGTTCCAGGTTGCCAATGTGGTGTCAGTCAAGGCTCCACGTGCCGTACTGGAGGCGCAGTTCATAGCGACAGGAGTATTTCCGGCCACAGCAACAATCTGGACGTTGCCGCCACAAGTGTTGGTGTCTTTATAGCCTCGAAACATGTTGCCAGCGGCAGTCACAGAAGATTGCAAGGTCAGGGTTGTGCTCGGGCCACCACTCGAGAAATACATGTTGCCATTCGTGTGTACAGGGCCGGTCACAGTGAACGTGGCCGTGTTTGAAAAATCCAAATCGTTCTGATTAAAAATGGCGAATTGAAACAATGGAATCAGGCGGCTGCGGAAACGCAATTGCAAAATCGATGCGGGCAGGTTGTCCACCAATGCCGACGAAAACAAGTCATATGTGTACTCTTGATAGCTCAGGCCCGCATTGATTTTTCCGGGTGGGACGACGCCATTGACGGGCGTGGCCG
>JAYURE010000102.1:0-6148 GCA_043756345.1 Deinococcales bacterium
GCAAGCCACATGATTTGAAGTCTTCCGTCTCGAGATGAGCAGGTCAGGGTTGTCTGGAGGACGAAAAATGTGATTTAATTTCAACACTTTAGTCGAGCAAATTTTAAGAGTCTCGCCACATTTCCAAATCAGGCTCGAGACCGTTCAACCCAACAACCATGCCCGCGCAAAACATCCAGCAATCGGCTCGAGGTTGCACAATCCGCGTTCGTTCGCCAGCCCATTCACGGGGTTTTACAAAACCCAACCCGAGGAGGTCTCAATGAAATTTCGCAACCGATGGTTTGGCCTGACCTGTCTGGCCGCCGCACTGGTGGCCGTGCTGGTCGCCTGTCCCACTGGATCGACCACGCCGCCAGACAACACAGACACCGCCAAGTTTGACACCGCCAAATTCGATAGCGCCAAATTCGGGCCGTAAAAAACGATTCGATATCAGACCGCAAGCCACCTCGAGACATTCAGCACACCAGGAGAACCACCATGAAAGCATCCAACCTGAAATCATTCGCGCTGGGATTCGGAATCGCCATTTCCGCATTGGGCCTGTACGCGCTCGCGGCAACACTGACCACCTTCAAAGCGGGTGATGTCGTCAGTGCGCAACTGATCAACGACAACTTCACGAATTTGAACACCGATGTCGCAGCAGCCAGCACTGCCGCCGCAACCCTGAACACAAAGGTGACTGCTCTTGAAGCGAAAAAATCACTGCCTTCACGTGGCGGGCTTTATGCCTATGCTTTCGTAGACGGTGTTGGTACGGCCAATGGCTTTTACAGTTTCAATCCGCTAGGCACTGTCACAGTTACAAATCCTTCCACTGGGAATTTCACAGTGACTTTTGCAGGGGCCACTTCTCCTGGAGACAGTGAAAACTTCATCCGTCATGTTCAAGTGACTGCCGACGAAGCCAACTCAAATTTCTGCAAGGCCACCTCTTGGGCAGGCACCAATGTCAATGTGCAGTGCTATACCCTTGCTGGTGCTTTGGTGAACAACAAGTTCAACGTGCAAGTCAGCAACTGATCCAGACTCACCATCAAACCAGCACTTCGCAAATACAATCACAGCCCATTCCAGGCTGCTCGAATTTTCGGCTGCACACACCAAAACTTCTATTCACCCTCGGGTCATCACGGCTCGAGGGTGCAACCCGAAACCATGCTGTCGTGTGAACTGATCTTTCCACCGGGTCGTTTCGCTCGAGCGTTCACGGCTGGCACACAGCGATTCCCTCGAGTCAGTCTCAAACCCAGCTTGAAGCATCCCGCATTCCAACATCATGCATCACAGCATCAAGAACGGTGGAATTCAGTGAGGGTACAGTTGTCAGAATCCAGATCCTCCATCGCCAAACGCCTGAACGTGGTCGTCTCGAACCGCGCTGGAATGGCGTTGGGCATTTGGGGCGAACCTGGTGTCGGCAAGACCTTCACGGTTCAGGCGGTGCTGCGCGAAATGCCTTGCCGCAGCTTGAACGTTCACGCAACGGTTTCGGGACCGATGCTGCTGCGGGCCTTGGTCCGACCGAAGCACTTGCCGGATTGGGCTTCACGCCAGATCGAACTGCTCGAGCGTGGCGATCACCTCGAGTCCAAAGCGTTGGCCGATCTGCTTGCGGCGTGGTTGGCGGCCCTCGCGCCGTTCGTGTTGTGCATCGAGGATTTGCACGAGGTCACGCCGGAACGGGCGGAACTGTGGACCACGCTGGCGGTCGCGGTGGGTCGCACCAGGGGCGTGGGCTTGATCGTCACGGGTCGCACGCCACCGCCGTCACCGTTCATGCCGTTGCACCTCGAGCCGTTGCCGCTGCCAGAGGCGCGAGGCTTGTTGGAAGCAGAATCCGGTTCGCCGTTGCCGCCCGAGGCGATCACCTGGATCGAAACGCACGCTCGCGGCAATCCGTTGTTCACGCTCGAGTATTTTCGGCATTTGACGCGCATGGGTTTTTTATGGAGCGATGGGCGGCGTTGGCGTTGGCGCGAACCGGACGGTGAAACCATGCCGAACAATGTTGAGGCGGTGATCGGTCATCACTTGCGTGCCGTCGGGCAGGATGCCGAAACCCGTGTGGCCTTGGCGGTCAAAGCGATGTTGCCGTTCGAGGCCAGTGATCAATTGTGGTTGAACGTTTCTGGTCTCGAGAAAATGACCTTGCGCGTGATCCAAGATGGGCTCGAGCGAAGCGGTATTTTCGAGGCGGGCCAGTTCGTGCATCCATTGTTCCGTGAGGCAATGCGGGCCAATGTCTTGCCGCAGGAACGCCAAGCGATTGCCCGTCGAGCGATCACGGTGTTGCAAGAACATGATCCGATCACGGCGGCAGATTTCTTGGACGATGCGAACCTGAACGTCGAAGACACGCATGACCTGCTGGCTCGAGCATCCAGTGCCGCCCGTGAAAGTGGCGACGTGCGTTTGACCGCCCGGTTGCTGATGCGCCTCGCGGAATTTAGACCACAGGCCGAATGTGTGCAAACCATGCTCGAGGCGGCCAGGTTACTGCAACGCACCAACCCGAACGAGGCGTTGCAGATGGCGCAACTGGCCTTGCGTTTGGATGCGCGGCATCTCGAGGCAATCCTGTTGACCGCCGAATTGCTCGCCAGTGTGGGCCGGGGCGACGAGGCTGAACGCCTGCTCGAGCGGCACGTTCAAGTGCCGGGTGATTTGGGCAGGAGCGAGAACGCCGAACGGATTTTTGAAACCCGAATTCGCGTCAAGCATCTGCATCACGATGACGCTGGCGTGCTCAAACTCTGGCACGAACACACGGCACGCTATTCAGAAAAATATCCGAACGAACACCCGAACATCGGCATGGCGGTGATTGCTCGAGCGTACCTGCAATGCTGGCGGCTCGAGGAGGCTGAAAACGTGATCGCGCAAGCCTTGCGAACCGATCAAATCACCAATTTGCAACAGGCCGAATTGCGTTACATCCGAGCGATCATCCCGTACTATTCCGGCCAGTACGCCAACGCCGAAATTGGATTCACCGCGCTGCTCGAGACGCTGGAAATCCTTGATGATGGTTCGCCACGATTCCAAGAAATGCGGGCCGGGACGTACCAACTGCGGGCCTACATGCGCAACGTGCTCGGACGACCACAGAGCGCACTCGAGGACATCACGACGGCACTCGCGGTTAGTGCCGGATTGGGCAACGCTGGGTATTACGCGCACGTGCAATCCGAACTGGGACTGTACCTGCTCGAGACCGGCGATTACCCACGCGCCGAAGACACGCTGCTCGAGGCTCGGGCCACACTCGAACGGGTTGGAAATGCACTGTACCTTTCGGTGCTTGAACGCATCGCGGCGCGGTTGTACTTGGAATGGGCTCCACCGCACGGCAGTGCGCTTTGCCTCAAGCACGCTCGGGCCGCGTTGCAACACATCGAAGCGCTTGGCCGACCAGCGATGTACGCCGATGGCGCGTTATTCATCGCTGCTTGGGCCGAAGCGGTCCACGGTCGCGCCGACGAAGCCCTGGCTTTAAGCGCCGAACTCGAGGCTTTGGCCCAACGCTTCGGACAGGTCGCCGTGACCACCGGGGCCGCCTGGGTGCGAGGACTCGCGCTCGAACGGCTCGGTCACAACACCGAAGCACGCAACGCACTGCAAACCGCGTTGAACACAGCCATCCCGATGCAACTCGGACCGACCTTCGAACGAATGGCGCTCGAGCTTGACCGCCTGAACAACGACGCGATCAGCGCCCAGCAACGCAGCGAACGCTTTCGCATCAACGGCGCGGATGGAGCCTTGCACGTGGCGCAACGTTACTTCCCGCAGCTTCAACAGGATCAGCATGGGCAACACGATCATCTCGAGCACAGTCAAAACAGTCGTCTCGAGCACGGTCATCGCACCATCACCCCGAACGTCGTGCTGCTCAAAGTGCTCGGCCCAACCCAAGTCACCGCCGCTGGCGTCAGCCTCTCGTACCGCACCCGCAAAGGCAAAGAATTCCTGGCCATGCTCTGCGAGGCACGGCTGGCCGGACGCCCGGAAGTCTCAGACCTAAACGTCTTTGAAAGCCTCTACCCAGAATTGAGCGAAGACCACGCGGGCAGTGCGCTCAAACAACTCGTCTACCGCTTGCGCAACGCGCTCGGCGGCAGCACGGTCCTGCGATCCAACAACGGCTACATGCTCGGCGCGGTCGAAACCGATGCCGAACAATTCCTGCGCAGCCACGACACCCGACTCTGGCGCGGCCCGTACATGTCCGACCTCGGCGAAGACTGGCCCTCGAGCGCCCGAGACGCACTGCATTTTGAATTGCGCAAACGCGCCCTGGAACTGCTGCCCGAACACCCCGCCGAGACCGCACGCTTGGGCTGCATTCTGCTCGAGGTCGATCCTTACGATGCCGAAGTTCTGCGCTGGACGATACAAGCGTTCCGGGACGGTGGCAACCACGCCGAAGCCAACCGTTTGCTCGCCTCGGCCAAACAGCATTTCGCCGAACTTGGCGAACGCTTGCCCAAGGCGGTGTGAGCGTGAACACTCGAGCCAAAAATACGCGAGCACCAACAACTGAGAAGAACGTCAGGCTCGAGAAATCCAAGTCCAATTTGATGTTCTGGCGAGGGCGAAGCGAGGATCAATTCAAGCCCGTTTTCAGACCAATCCTGACTTTGCGGTTGACCCGCAATGCCCAACTCGAGCCTTCCACCACGTAACCGGCACGTTACCGAACACTGCATAACCTATGGGCAGAAAGCATTCGCATCAAACCCTGAACCGCTTTTTGGAGGTCGTACTTATGAACCAATCCCGACTGTTCACCAGCCTGTTCGCCATCCTGCCTTTCGTGTTCGCGCTGAGCGCCTGCACCGCCACACTCACCGGCAACACGCCAGCCGTGACCGACCCGACACCCAAGCCTGATCCCAAACCCAACCCGACCAGTTGCGTGATCAGCACACCACCCGCCTCGCTCGGACTGGATGCGTTCTACGGCAAATACTGCTCGGTTCGAGGCATCCCACTCGTGGCCGCCTCGGTCGTGCCGGACGCGGCCTTCAATGAAGCCTGGAACGTGCTCGAGAACATGCTGAATGGAGTCTCGAGTGCGGTGGTGCAAAAAATCATTGCCAACAAGATCCGCATTGGCATCATCGGCAAGGATCAACTCACGACCGACATGCCCGAGTACCGCAACTTGGACAAGGAGTTTCCACTGCCCGGCGGTCAAAGCTGGAACGCCCGCGCCCGAGGTTTGGGCGCAACCATCAACATTCCCTTGATCACGGGCGCGGAGGAGAACATCCTGTGCCTGGCCGGTGATCGGTACGCCGGTGAGAGCATCCTGTTGCACGAGTTCTCGCACACGGTGCTGAATCTGGGCGTGGAATTTGCCGATACGAACTTCAAAGGTCGCCTGAACGCCGCGTATCAGGCGGCGCTCGGCAAGGGCTTGTGGAAGAACACTTACGCCAGCGAAACGGTCGAAGAATACTGGGCCGAAGGCGTGCAAGATTACTACAACACCAACATCGAATCGATTCCATCGAACGGCATTCACAACGAAATCAACACTCGAGCCGAACTGAAAACCTACGACCCGACTTTGTTCGGATTGATTCAAGAAATTTTTGGCACTCGAGAATTCACACTGGTCTGCCCAATCTAAAAATCCAGGCTCGAGCCTCGAGATTGAACAGGAATTCACCAGGCCCGTCTTCGTTCGCCAGTCCATTCACGGGGTTCTCTCGAATCCCAACCCGAGGAGATCCGAATGAAGATTCACACCCGTTGGTTCGGCCCGACCTTCCTTGCTGCAACCCTGATGTGGGTGCTGGTCGCCTGTCCCACGTCCACACCAAACCCTGCGCCCACGGGAGATACGACCAAACCTACCGTGGTCAGCAGCGTGGCGCTGGGCAACACCTCGGTCAAGATCAGCTTCAGCGAGGCGATCAAGGGTGGCAGCAACGCGGCCAACTTTTCGATCACACCATCCCTGGCCGTGAGCGCCGCCGTGGTTGCCGCAGATGCCAAATCGGTGACGTTAACCACCGCTTCGCAAACCGCTCAGGCGTACACCGTCAGCATCACCAGCCTGACGGATTTGGCAGGCAACACGATTGACCTGGCGGGATCGGCTGCGGGCAGCAAGACCTTCACCGGCATT
>JAYURE010000103.1:0-2246 GCA_043756345.1 Deinococcales bacterium
GTCATTTATTATCTGACTCATGGTCAGTAAGGTAAATCCTCAAAAACTCAACGCGCCACCCCAGCCCGAAACACCAATCAAGCGCCGAGCCAGAAATGACCAAGCCAAACTCGAGCGCCGCGAACACCTACTCAACACCGCACGCACACTTTGGACGAACGGCACCTTCTCGAGCATCACCATGAACCAAGTCGCCAGCCAAGCCAAACTCGCCAAAGGCACAACGTACTTATACTTTCAAAGCAAAGAAGAACTACTGCTGGCATTGCTGGGTCAAGAACTCGAGCAATGGTTCGATCACCTGGATGGCGAACTCGAGCAAACCCTGACGCACACGCCTCGCAGCCTTGCGCACCTGATCGCCGAGAGTTTACAGGCACGCCAAGAACTGATCCGCCTCTTAAGCATTCAAGGCGGCATCCTCGAGCAGAACGTTTCTGAAACTGCGGCCAGAAATTTCAAAACACAACTCGCCAGCCGCGCCGCCCGCACCAGTATTTTGCTCGAGCACGCATTGCGATTGCCCGCCAGTGCGGGCCTCGAGTTGCTCAAAGTCATCAACGCCCTGCTGATCGGCTTGGATCAACTCGCCAACCTCTCCCCCGTTATGGCCAGCGTGCTCAAAGACCCGAACCTCGCGCCACTCAAAGTCGAGTTTTTTTCGCAACTTGCCCGCACCCTCGAGATGGTCCTGACCGGCATGAAAACCGAGGCGAAAAAATGATTCCGTAAGCCACACTTACCAAATACAACCCTCGAGCCCTCTCGCACCTGCCCGTCACGCCAGCCGTAACGTTGGTCGTTCATTACCCAAAAAGGAGCCCATCATGTCCCAAACAGCACTCGTCACCGGAGCCAGCGGCGGCATCGGCGAAGACCTCGCCCGAGAACTCGCCGCACGAAAGTACAACCTCGTCCTGGTCGCCCGCAGCGCGGATAAACTCGAGGCGCTCGGGCAGGAATTGCGTCAGAAATACGGGATCGAAAGTACAGCGATCTCAATGGACCTCTCGAGCCCCGATGCCGCCGAGCACCTGACCCGCGAACTCGAGACGCGCCAACTGACCATTGATGTGCTGATCAACAATGCCGGATTTGGCGACTACGGCGAATTCTGGACGCTCGAAACCAACAAAACCGCGCAGATGCTGCACTTGAACATTACGACCTTGACGATGCTCTCGAGGGCCTTGCTGCCCGGAATGGTCGCCCGCAAACGCGGCAAAATCATGAACGTCGCCAGTATCGCCGCCTTCATGCCCGGACCACTGATGAGCGTCTATTACGCCAGCAAAAATTACGTTCTGGCCCTGAGCGAAGGTTTAAGCGAAGAACTCGCCGGAAGCGGCGTGACCGTGACCGCGCTCTGTCCCGGCCCGGTCGAAACCGGATTTCAAACCCAGGCCGCAATGCAAGACAGCAAACTCCTCAAAAATCCGAGCGGCCTGCTGAGCAGCAGCGAGGTTGCCAAACAGGGCATCGCCGCCCTCGAGCGCGGCCAGCGCGTGATCATTCCGGGATTGATGAATCAAATTCTGGCCTTGGTGCCACGTTGGGTGCCTCGAGCCTTCGTTCCGGGTATCGTCAAAAACGCTCAAGCCCGAAACCACTGATTGTTCTCGAGCCAAGAGCAATAAATTTCGCGCCCAAATTGTTGTGGAGGTCCAAGTGAATCATGCAGTGAATCCCACACCTCGAGCCGCGCAAAGCGTACTGGTTTTCGGTACCTACATGATCGTGCAGGGTCTCACGCTGATGCTCACGCCAAACCTCTTGCTCGGCATTCTTGGATTACAACTCGAGACCAGTGTTTGGCCTCGAGCGGTCGGTTGGGCGTTGATCGCACTCGGGTACTTTTACGTTCGCAATGCGCTGGCAGACAACCGTGATTTCTTCGGCTGGACGGTGCAAGTTCGCAGCGCTCAATTTCTCGTCTTCATCGGCTTTGTCACTTTCGGCCTTGCCAGCCCGATCCTGCTTGCGACATCTGGACTCGAGTTTCTGGCTGGAATCTGGACTTGGATCGAACTCCGCCGAACACAACCTCGAATCAATTGAACCGGACCGATTGAACCGGACCGATTGAACCTTTTTTCAAACCCCTGCGTACCTCCTCTCGAGTGAAGCACTCAACCCGCGCAGATCGCTCGGGGAATTCTCAGGAGGAACCACCATGAACACAAAAATGCGTACCGGTCTGATGTTCGCTGCCGCCATCACCATCTCGAGCATCGCTTTGGCCGCAC
>JAYURE010000104.1:0-6132 GCA_043756345.1 Deinococcales bacterium
ACGTAAATTCTACGCTCGAGGGTGAAGGTAAAACAAAAACCCCCGCCGTTTGGCTTGGGGGGTTTGTGTGCGTGAGTTTGGAGTGCGTGAATTTGTTCAGTTCGATTCGAGCAGGCTGCGGATCAGTGGCGTTTGGCGTTGCACCAGGTAGCGTGCAATTCCGGCGCTCGAGCCGCCCTGCATGACCAGTGCGAGTGAGAAGCGCTCATTCACGCTGAACAAGAGGATGTTTTTGTTGAGGTACTCGAGGGTCACGCCTTGCAGTCCGCCGTGTCCGAGTTGTTCGCCGAAAACGGTCGAGATCGAAACGAGGGTGCGGCAGTACGTGGCGAAGAGGTTCGGATCTTGCAGGGCTTGGCCGACGTTGGAGATGGTCTCGCCGGTGCGGTTCATGACCAGCAATGCGGTTTCGATTTCGGTCTTCTCGAGGAATGGTTCGAGGTGTGCACGAATGCCTGCTGCGGTGTAGCCGCCACCGCTGGCCGCTGGCATGGTTGGGACAACTGGGGCCATGGCTGGGACTGACATTGGTGCAGGATCGCTCTTGGTGGGTTGAGCCTTGACGGGTTCGGGTGCGAACAGGTCATCGGTGCTGGTGTGACCAGAGAGCGAGGCTCCGCTCGGGACGGGATTGGAAATCGCGCCGCTCGAGATGCTTCCTGTCATGGAGGCAGCGCTTGAGACGTAATTCGCAGCGACCGGTTCGGCTTTGACTGGCTCGAGTTGACGCACTTTGATCGAGGCGAGGGCGCTGTCAATCTTGGGGAACAAATCCTCGGGCGTGAACGGTTTGGTGACGACGCTGGCGGCTCCGACGGCTCGAGATTGGGCAAGCACGTGATCGTCGACAATGCCGGAAATCAGGATCACTGGGATGTCGGTAAATGGTTCGGTGTTTTTGAGCATCTGGCAGAACTCGAAGCCGCTCATGCCGGGCATGACGACATCGGTGATCACCAAATCCGGGCGTTGCAATGTGACCTTCTCGAGCGCTTGTTCGGCGCTGCTTGCCGACATCACTTCGAGTTGGCGCGGTGCGAGCACGCGCTCGAGCGCCTTACGGACGCTCACGCTGTCATCCACGACCAGTACTCTTGTCATTTGTTCACCTGTCCTTTTTGTTTGCAAATTTGTTTGCTAAGAATGTCTTGGGGTTCGAGGAGCGTCGTCAGTTGTCCAAGGTTTCGGGGTTTCATCAGGCGCTCCAGGTCAGAAGGATTTGGTTGATGGGTTTGCTGATGCTCGGTTTGATGGCTTTGCCTTCGGCTTCGGGCAGTGGCGCGAGGGCGAACTGTCCGCCTTTGTGGTCACTGGCGGCGAGGAATGCGGCCCGGAGTGCGTCTTCGCCTTGCAGTCCGGTCCATTCGACGTGCGCGAGCCTGCCTCGAGCGAAGTAGAGGGTACCGCTTTCGGGTCCACATTTGACATCCATGCGGCTGTAATCGGAGACGGAGGCCATCATTTCGACGGCGCGAATAAAGCCTCGGTTGGCGAACTCGAAGTTGCCGCTGACGGGTGGGTCGGCGAAGGGATCGGCGATGATGGCAGCATCGGCGCTGGCGGTGATCCGCTCGAGGGCGGGTGCGGCTGGCATTTCGATTTCCGGGCCGGACATGATGCTGGGTGGTTCGTCCGGAATAAATTCACCGTGATCAGCCTCGAGTGTGGTGTCCAGGATTTCGGGCTCGACCAGTGGCTCGACCAGTGCAGGCTCGACCAGTGCAGGCCCGAGTTGAGCAACGACCGGTTCTGGATTGCGAATGCTGGTGATGGTTTCCATCTCGAGGTGCGGTTCTACATCTTCAAGCGTGCCGAGTTCACTGGCATCGATCAGGTCGGCGAAGCCATCATCGGCGGCTTCTCGTTCGGCAATCTCGAGCATGGTTCGGGCTTGGATTTGTGTGGTGGTGATGCTCAGTTCTGGGTAAACCTCGCCGGTGCTGTCAACTGGGTACTCGTTGATCGAGAATTCGCTGGAGCCTAAGCGTGGTGCTGGGTATTCTCCGGTCAGTCGCGCCTGTTGTTCGGGTGTGAAAGCGGGTTGCTCAGCGGCCAGCAGCGAGGGCAGGTTCTCTGGTGAGATCGCGCCGGGCTCGAGGCCCAACAAGAGTTCGCTGCGGTGAATGATCTCGTGGTTGCTGGCGTTGGGTGGCATCAGGACATCGTTTGGTCCAAGGTTGCTGGCGTTGTCGGCCAGCAGCACAAAAACCGTGTCGGTGGTCGAGCCGTCCTCACGGACGATCTCGAGCAGTTCGTGGCCGGTCATGTCGCCAAGGTCTTCTTTGGAGACGATCAAGTCTGGCCGTTCACGTTCGAGCATCGTCAGGGCGTACAGGCCGCTCGGGGCGTGTTGCGTGTACAGACCGGCACGGGTCAGTTCGTCGCAAAGCTCGAGGGTTTCTAAGCTGGAATCCATCACAACGAGCGCTTTCACGCTTGCACCATCGCTTTCTGTCGCATGTCTTGTTTCACGCCGCCCAGGAACTTCTCCAGTTTGGCATCATCGAGCGGTTTGGTCAGGTATTCGTTCACGCCGAGTTCGATGGCAAGTTGCGCATGCTTGTCGCTGGCGCGGCTGGTGAGCATGGCGACAGGAAGATTCGAGAGGGTTTTACGGCGGCGGATTTCTTCGGTTAACTCGAAGCCGTTCAGGCGTGGCATCTCGAGGTCGGTGATGATCGCATCAAAGGTGTGCTCGCTCAAAAGGTCCAGGGCTTCCTGGCCGTCGGCGGCGGTCGTCACAGTGTAGCCGTTGCGTTTGAGCGTCTGTGAGACGACCCGGCGCACGCTCAGGCTGTCATCGACCAGCAGGATGCGCAGGCTGATGTTGGCCTGAAAGGGTTTGGCTTCGATATGGGCGTTTTTGGGCTCGAAGGGTTGTTGGACCGCGTTGATACGTCCGGCAGCACCCTCAAAATCCAGGCCGAGCGCGAGGCGGGCCAGGCCGCTCGGGTCGAGCACCAAGATGACCTCGCCGTCGGAGTTGACGGTCGCACCGGACAGGTGCTCGAGGTTGCTGAGTGGTTCCTCGAGTGGCTTAACGACCGTCTGTTCGAGACCCAAAAATTCGGTGACGCGAACGGCGACCTTTTCGCTACCGACCTCGAGCACCGCAACGTTGGCGAGTTTGCCTTGCGGCGTGATCGGCAGATTCAGGGCCTCTTCGAGGTTGACCATCGGGATTAATTCTGCGCCGATCAGGACGTGTGGTTGACCCTCGAAGTTTTGCATCGCGTCCAATGGCACCGCACGCAAGGCGCGAACGGCGTCTCGAGGTGTGGCGAAGATTTGGAATCCGGCCTGGAACAAGAGGACATCCGAAACCACCAGCGTCAATGGGACGCGCAGGGTCACGCGGGTTCCGTACCCCGGTTCGCTCGAGACGGTGACTTCACCTTTCAATTTGCGCAGTGCGGCGAAGACGGCATCCATGCCGACGCCGCGTCCGGCCTGTTCGGTGACGACCTCTTTGGTTGAAAGGCCCGGCAAGAAGATCAACTCGAGCGCCTGTTCGTCGCTGAGGCGGTCCACATCGGCTTGGGAGCGCAGACCTTGGCTGACGGCTTTGGTGCGAACTCGGGAAACGTTGATGCCTTGACCGTCGTCTTGAACTTCCAGATACACGAAGTTGCCGCGTTGGTACGAACGAATCTTGATCGTGCCTTCGCGTGGTTTGCCTTTGGCGTGACGTTCGTCGCTGCTTTCCAAACCGTGCGCGACGGCGTTGGTCAAGAGGTGAATCAGTGGATCGCCCAGACCTTCGAGCACGACGTTATCGACTTGGACGTTCTCGCCGATCAGGTCAAGCTGAAAAGCTTTTTCGCTCGAGAGTTGACGGGCTTGACGCTTTAATCGGGCGAACAGGCGTCCCATCGGCACGAGGCGCATCTGGGATACATCGCCGCGCAAGTTGCGGGTCAGTTTGCCGAAGCCTTCGGTCTCGCGGGTCAGGTCGGCGTTGGTGGCACTAAATTGCGTGTGCAACTCACCGAGGTCGTTCGCCATCTCGCCCACACTTCGGGCGAGGATGTTGAGATCGTCGTAACGGTCAAACTCGAGTTCGGAGAACATTTCACTCGCGCTGCGGCCCTTACCGATGCTCGGGTTGGGCGTGTCACCGGCTTGGTCATTGACTTCCAGATTGGAGAGACGCGGGTTGAGGTAACGTTCGGTGAAGTCCAATGCGGCACGCTCGAAGCGTTTTTTGGTGTCTTCAAGTTCGGTGCTGATCTCGTCGAAACGGCGAACCAAACGCTCGAAACGTCCGCGAGAAATCACGGCTTCACCAGTCAAGTCCATCAGGTTCTCGAGCTTCTCGAGCGGGATGCGCAGGCTGGCTTTGGCTTCGGTTTTGGCGTCTTCGGCCTTGGTGGTTTCGGCCTCGGCGCTTTTGATTTCGGCAACCGGTGCGAGAACTTGAACCACCTTTTTCGGGCTGGCCAACTCGAGCTTTTCACTACTGCCAAGCACGATGCCGAGCAGTTCTTGCATCTGCGTGACAGCACCCTCGAGCCTGGTTTGTTTGCCCTCGGCGGTGGCGAGCATCAACGAGATCGTGTCTGAACCCTGAATGATCGCGCTGGCCAGGTTTTGCGTCCACGGCATGCTGCCGTCACGCACGGCGACGAGTGCATCCTCGAGACGGTGCGCCAAGCGACCAATCGGTTGGCAACCGACCGAGTACGCCGCACCTTTGATCGTGTGCCAAACACGGAAGAGTTGCGTGATGCGTTCCTGCGGATTTTCGCCGGTGACAACCGACATCAGCAGGCCTTCGATGGTGCTCGAGATCGACTCGAGGTGTTCTTGAATTTCTGGTGCGAAGTACGACCACATTTCTGGGTCTTGGGCGTGGAAGGCCCGCAGTTCGGCTTCGAGGTCTTGGTTGCTGGTCGTGACGGCCTGAACAATCTGTGCCTGAACAATCTGGGCCTGAACAGTCTGACCGGCGATCCCCTCAGGGAATTCGTTGCCGAGGTTCGGCAGGTTGGTCGTGGCGAGCGAAACCGGTGCGGCCTCGAACATCTGGTTGCGGCTGCTGGCGAGCGATGCGCCCTTGGCGAAGGCGAGCGGGTCAAGGCTGACCAGTGCGCTCATGATCGCCGGGCCACCGTATTGGTTGAGGTCGTGACCGACTTCACCTTCAAAACCGGTGCGGGCAACCCGTTCGAGCGCCTCGGTCAAACAGGCGCTGGAGAGGGCGATGAACTCGAGGGCGAGCCCGGTCTGTTCTGGGCTGAAAAAACTGGCGGCTTCAAAGACACGTTCGAGCAGGGAACCCAGGCGTGAAACTTCCGGGAATCCGTACAGGCCCGCCGAGCCGCGCAACCGGTGCGTGACCACTACCAGCGCTTCCGGGCGTCTCGTGTCCTCGCCGCGCAAGACCGGGCCTGCTCGCTCGAGCAGGGATACCGTATCCCAGGCTTCGGCAAGAAAGCTGTCCAGCATCTCGGGGGTGAGTGTTGTGGCGGTCGTCATCATGCGTCCTTAGTCAAAGAGGAGTGAAAAGTTGAAAGTTGAAGGTGAAAAGGAAAAGCTCTCGAGGTGTTAAGTTGTGCTTTGCACTTTTCACTTTTCACTTTCCACCCGCCCCTCATGCTGGGAGTTGGAATCGGGAGAGGCTCGTTGAGAGTTGTTCGGCCAGGGCTCGCAATTCGTCGGCGGCTTTTTGACCTTGAACGCTGCGGCTTTCGGTCTGACCGGCGGTGCTGGCGATGCGTTGCACCACTTGCGAAACCTCTTCGACGCCGACCACTTGCTGTCCTGCGAGGTTTGAAATGCTGCCTGCGACTCGGGCCGTTTGTTGTGCGAGGGTCGCAATTTCTTGCAGGCGCTCACCAGCTTTGGCGGCGACGACGTAACCGCTCTCGACCTCTCGAGCACCGGTTTCGGCGCGGTTCACCAGGCCTTGAATCTCGGCCTGAACACTTTTGATCAGCGCGGACACGCGTTGCGCCGAGCTTGCGGCATCTTCTGCGAGTTTGCGCACACCGTCGGCGACGGCCATGAATCGCAGACCCGCGTCACCGGCACCGGCGGCCTCGAGTGCTGCTCCGAGCGCCAGCAAGTTTGTTTGCGAGGCGATACCACCGATGGTTTTAACAACGTCTGAAATCTCGCCCGAACGCACCG
>JAYURE010000105.1:0-2245 GCA_043756345.1 Deinococcales bacterium
CTGAGGATTTGGAACGGGCTAGGCGGCTTTTGATCGCGCAGTGGGTTCTGCTGCGTTGGCTCGAGGTTGCCGAGGTTGTCGGATGAGTTTCGATTTGGATCGGGACCGGGACTTAATCATGCGGCTGCGCCGCGATGGTGCAACCGATGTCGTCATCTTGTACAGCGATTATCAACACCTGGTCACCGAGGTGCGCCGGTTCTATCGGGATGACTGGAACCGTGATGAACGCGCCCGGTTCTTGTTGTTCATGCGGGGGTATTCGTTTTTCAGGGAACTCGGCGAGAACGAAAGTGAATTCTGGAGCAACTTTTTTCGAGAATTGAAATTGCCCAGCGAAACCAAACCAAATTACCCGGCCATCCTCAAGGCATTGAAGGAGGACACCAGCACTGTAGAGATGATTGTTCTCGGCGGTGGACCGCAAAGGACGTACATCACTCGGTACGTTGAGACGTTTAAAGCCATCTGGGGCATTGGTAGCTTAAATGCCAAAAGCCTCGAGAAGCTCTTCAGACGTTACTATTTTCAAACCGCGCGGCTCGAGGTCGATGAAGCTCTGATTCGAGAATTGCTTTTTGACGAGCCATTGGATGTTTTAGATCGGGTCGTGCGCCAACGCGCTTCCTATAATCGGATTTTTGTTGGACTTCGAGACGCCATTGACTTGATTCTTCGCCATAACTTGCCAACAGAACCGCTCGAGACCCTCAGCTATCGTGTTCGTGAGGTCGGAGGTCTGTTGAGCGAACCCAACCCGATAGAATTTTTTCGCAACAAGTCCGAAAGGGCGTTGCGGAACCTCCTTGAGCAATTGCGAGGTGCGGTCAAGCCGCTACCGCAACCCAAAGAGCGAATCCAAATAGACCCCTCAGGTCACGAGGACGATCACAACGACATCTGTGTCTCAGAGCACCATCGACAACCTGTGGATGATTTCGCGGTCGAAATTCGCTATTTGCCCGGTACGGTTCAGTACGGAGTTGTTGTCGCGCTTCAATTTCAAGGGTTGCCCACCGGCCATCGGGTACTGCGTCTTGAAGGGGCGACGCAAAAAGAGCTTTCGTTTGTAGGCGACAAGGTTTCGTTCAAGCCCGAAGTTGGCGAAACAAGGTTTCAAGTTCTGGTCGATCACGAGGCAGCGACCCGCAGCCAAACGCTAAGTTGCCTACCCAGACTCGAGTGGTTCTTTTTCGATCAGCGTGGCGAACGATTGCGACAGCGGCCCCTCGAGAATCAATACCTTATGGCCGAGGTTCGTCTGTTCAATGGCGAGTTTCGACGTGTGCGGTGGCAAGCCCGGTGGGATGTGACAGGCCACCGACCGCTCGGCTTCCCGGTGTTGATCGAATTTGATGATCTGACCTTTGAGGTGGAGTTGGTTGCGGAGCCACATGCGATACGCTTCTTGGACGACGACGATGCACCTCTGACCCAATTGCTTCACCGGCAAGTTCGCATCAAGCACCTTCCTGGCAACACGACGGCCAAACAACGGGCACTGTTGTCATCGGCACCGAGCGCCGCGTGTGACCTTGCGGTTTGGGCCTCTATCCTTCAACCCGAACCCGAGGACGAATTGATCGTCGAGCGCAATGTTCAATCGGCTTGGGAACCGGTTGGACGAATTCCCTTACGGCTTGAGCCGAACTGGTATCGCTTCGAGGTGGTGGACGGATTTCTCGAATTGGGTGCAGATGCGCCAACCAGTGCAACGTGGACAATCTGCGAAGGAGATATGCAAGAACATGCTCATCCTGTGGGCGTTGCGCCGCAGCAATTCCGATTGCGTTCCTTGCATCGCTTGAAGCAGTACCAGCTACTGGTTAAGTTGACCAGTGGTTCCACAATCCAGGAAAGGCGGCTCGAGGTGATTCCAGTTAATGCTGCAACTTTTCTTGAACTGGAGTTAGAAGCCGGTCTGGGTTGGGGACGGATTACAACGTGACGATGATATGCCCGTGGAGTGTGAAATCAGCTAAACACAGTTCAATCGAGGAGGGGGTCCTCATGTCAGTGCTGTCTGTCATCTGGAAAGAGGCGCAGACCGAATCCTCAATGTCGATGTGTTGAAAGCGATCCTGAACATCATCGAAATCCGTTCTGGTGCTTCAACTTCCAGGATCACGCTTTCATGAATTCAAATACTTCGTGCAAACGACTGCGTGCCAGAATCGCACGTTGCGTTTCTCGTAATCGCGTCAAGTTTTTGATGCCAAGTTGAACCTGATCGTCTCGAGGTTCG
>JAYURE010000106.1:0-2243 GCA_043756345.1 Deinococcales bacterium
GCCCACCTTTTGCACAAAACCGGTGGGCCGAGCCCACCCTACAAAGGGAATTTTTTGAACTCGAGTCTCAAATGCGTAAGCCCTGGAAGGCTGGTTGACATTCCCATCTGAGTATCACCCGGCCTGTTATGCTGTGAACATATGAGCCTCGAGCCTGCTACCCGAATGACCGAACTGCGTGACCGCATTCGCAGCGCCAACGACCAGTATTACCAAACCGACAACCCCGACCTGACCGATGCCGAATACGACTCGTTCATGAACGAATTGCGTTCACTCGAGGCCAAACACCCGGACCTGATCACGCCCGATTCGCCAACGCAACGGGTCGGAGCGCGGGCCGTGACCTCGAGTTTCGCGCCGGTCAAGCATCCGAACGCCATGACCAGTTTGGACAATGCTTTTGACCTGAACGACATGCGCAGCTTCGAGGAAAAAATCAACAACGTCATGGGTGTCAAAAATGTCACTCGGGCGTATGTTTGCGAATTGAAAATCGATGGTCTCTCGATCAATATCTTGTACAAAAAAGGCAAGCTGCAATGGGCTGCGACCCGAGGCGATGGCGAAACCGGCGAGGATGTCACCGCGAATATTTTGACGATTCCCAGCATTCCCACCCAATTGGCCGAACCCTTCGATCTCGAGGTGCGCGGCGAGGTTTACCTCTCACGCGAAGAATTTGCTGCGATCAACGCTCGGCTCGAGGAGGAGGGCGGCACGCCGTTCAAGAATCCGCGCAACGCCGCCGCCGGAACACTGCGCCAAAAAGATGCCAGCAAAACTGCATCACGCAATTTGAAAGCGTACTTTTACGGCCTCGGAAGCGTGCGCGGATTGCCGATCATCAGCCAAGTCGAACTGCTCGAGTTTTTCGCCCGAATGGGATTGCCGATCTCACGCGATTACGCGCTGGTCGAAGGACCAGACGGCGTGGAGGCGTACCACCAGGCACAAATTGCGAACCGCGCCAACCTCGAGTTTGATGCCGACGGATCGGTCGCCAAAGTCAACGAATTGCGATTGCAAGAAGAAATTGGTTTCACCAGTAGGGCACCACGTTGGGCCATCGCCTATAAATTCCCAGTCGAAGAGGTCGCCACGAACCTCAACAGCATCACCGTGCAAGTCGGACGCACCGGAAAAATCACGCCCGTCGCCGAACTCGAACCGCGATTGCTCGAGGGCAGCACGGTCGCACGGGCCACGTTGCACAATCAAGATTTTATTCAAGGTTTGGACTTGCGCATCGGCGATAAAGTCGTGATTCGCAAAGCCGGAGGCGTGATCCCCGAAGTCGTCAAAGTCCTGCTCGAGCATCGCCGCGCCGACTCGATCCCGTGGGAATTTCCAACCGAATGCCCAGAATGCGCCACGCCATTGATCCGTGAGGGTGCACATCACTTTTGCACCAACCCAAGCTGCAAAGCCCAAGCGTTCGGCAGGCTCGAGTATTTCGTTTCACGCGACGCAATGGACATTGCCGGGTTCGGTGGCGAACGGCTCGCGCAGGCGATTCAAGCGGGCCTGCTGCGCGACCCGGCAGACCTGTACGCGCTAACGCTTGAGCAGCTTGCGGTACTTGACCGCATGGGTGAAAAGAGCGCGAAGAAACTGATCGATCAAATCCGTGACAGCAAAACCCAAGATTTGTCTCGGGTGATTGCCGCGCTTGGAATCCCAATGATTGGCGAAAAAGTTTCGGTCACTTTAGAAAAAAACTTTCCAGACATGGACGCGATCCTGGCGGGCAGCGAAGATCAATTCGCCGCGATCTCCGGCTTTGGACCAACGATTGCCGCGTCACTGGCTCGGGCTTTCAAAGACGAACGGATTCTGGATTTGATTCACCGACTGCAAGCGGCAGGCGTGAACATGGACTCGAACGTACAAGCGGTCGGCACGCAACTCACAGGACTGACCTTCGTGATTACCGGATCACTGTCACGACCACGCGACGAGATCAGCAAACAACTCGAAACTCTGGGCGCTCGAGTCACCGGCAGCGTCACCAAGAAAACCAGTTACTTGATCGCAGGCATTGAGGCCGGATCGAAACTCGAGAAGGCCCAAGAGTTGAAAGTCCCCGTTTTGGATGAAGCTGCACTGACTGCGTTCCTGGCAGAAAAAATGGAGTGAAGTACACTCGAGC
This sequence comes from Deinococcales bacterium, assembly GCA_043756345.1. Classification (GTDB taxonomy): domain Bacteria; phylum Deinococcota; class Deinococci; order Deinococcales; family JAAFIG01; genus JANOWZ01. The sequence goes on from JAYURE010000106.1 coordinate 2,153, forward strand.
ATGAAGCCAACACTTCCCGTCAAACTCTTGAACGACCTCGAGCCGCACACCGGCCATGTCTCGAGCATCCTCACGATCAGCGGCGGAATCA
>JAYURE010000107.1:0-2243 GCA_043756345.1 Deinococcales bacterium
ATCTCAGATTGGTTGTAACCCCGCTCGAGTTGCCGCAATCCGTACAGTGGAACCGGCACGAGTGCATCGACTCGCCAACCGGCGGCCCGAATGCCATCGGCAAGTTTCGCCCCGAATGGCACGGCGACCGCTCGAGCATCAGCAAATTTCAGGGCTCGGGCCGCACGTTCCAACCGGCCCCGGTACTCGCCAAGGTGGATCAGGTTGCCATCGCATTGCGCTTGACCGGTTCGCTCGAGACAGCCTGTGCAGACGCCAACCTCGCCGGATAGGTAATCGCGGCAGAGCACGCAGCGGGCAGGCAAGAGGGTATCGATCAGACCGCGTAACATGGCTTCTATTGTTCTCGAGCATTCAAAAAGAGTTGGGTAGAAACCAGCTTGGAGGCTTTACCACATCAGCAGTGGCAGCAAGGCGAACGCACCCAAGGCCGTGGCGATCAGGAATTGAACCGAGCGGCGCGGTTGCAGACCGACAACGCAAAATGGGACCAACATTCCCAGCACGGCTGCGAGTGTGTGCAACTGCCAGCGTAATTCTTGAATCAACATCGGGTTGATCTCCTTGGGCAACGGGCAATATGGCAAGACAAACACGAGTGCCACAGCACCAATGGCCAGCGGTGTGCTGCGGAAAGCCAGGATCACGGCGGCCCCGACCGTGCCAAACCACAAGGCTCGAGGTGGAAACCAGCCGAGCACATGAACCGGCAAGTGCGAGACCCAGAGCAGCAGCGTGAAAGTGAGCAGCACCGCGAATAGGCTGGTACTGGCGTGCAGCAGGTCACGGGTGCCTTCGGCTTCGGCGGCATTGCGGGTCAATTCCAGGGCGCGGTCGGTGCGGGTGGCGGGCAACAAGGCCAGCATCAGGCCAAGCGTGGTTCCAAGTACGATCATCAGGTCTCGAGCTTGCAGATTGGGCAGGTTGCTTTGGCTGGCGAAGTAGAACGCAGCGAGCGCACCGATGATCAGGATGCCAAAGGCCGGTTGGCCGATGGCGCGAAATTCGTACCAGAGTCGGGTCATGGGCGCACCTCAGTTTGCTTTGTGGGTTTTGACTCGAGTTTGGCTTGCAGTATGGCTTGCAGTGCGGATTTGATTTTCGAGGCTTTCAGTGCGCCGAGCAAGCCTTGCGTCTCGAGTTGAGTGATGGCGCGTACCACTTTTTCATGTCCGTGTTGCTCTCCGAGTTTCCAGATGGATCTGGCTTCGGGCAACAGGCCTGCAATGCCATCGGCGAGCATCGCTGCATCTTCGACTTCGACGATTTTTCCTGTGGGTGTTTTGGTTTTGATGCGCACCACTTCCAGGCCATTGTTGTTGGGATTCCAGGCTGGATCTTCGCGCAGAGCGAGCCATTCCAAGTACAGTTCGGTCATGCTTCTGGCATCGCTGGGCGAGGAATACCGCATCATCATGCTGCCGTCCGCTTGGCGTTTGGGTTCGGTTCGGGATCGTCCGTGCAACTCGAGGTCCAGGATTTCGTGCATCAAATTGAATTCTGTTGGCACAATCACGTGCCGCGTGCTTTTGACCGGAAAATCCGTGGTGATGGTGATCTGGGTTAGGACTCGAGCCTCCCACAGTTTCCGTTCGGAAACGTAAACCGTTTCTGGAAATTTGATCATTGGCTTGAGGCTGAACACATTGACGTCAGGGTAAGCGATCACGTTGGCCGCATGCCAACCCGGTTTCAGGCGTTCAAGCCGTTGCAGTGCCGCCTGTGTGCGTTGGGCCAGCAGCTTTTGTCCAGGCAGAAAGCAAACCGTGGGCAGCCCCGCCGCGCATTCGAGTTTGGCGCGGTATTCGGGCGTGTCAAAACTTTCTGGATGCTCGAGGTCCGGCTTGGGCCAAGCGGTCGCTTGCTGCCAATTCGGGCGAGGATAGGTTTTTGCCGCCTGAGCGAGCCCAGGCACGGTGCTTGCAGCCAACGCCAACGCCAGCAGCGTGATTGCGGTCGCACCCTGCCGCTGTAAGCTCGAGGCGTTCAATTGCTTGTCACTGAATTTAAGTGCCAACCAGATCAAGCCCACGCTGATCGCAAGGTAGAACAAAAAGTTTTGCGCATACGGCAAATCTGGGCAACCCAAAATGCGGCTGCAACCGAACGCCATCATGGGCGTGAACGTGTGCGTGAACGTCTGCGAAAAAAACGACAAGCCTAACCAGGCCAGCACCGGCAAAGCAATCGCCAATGGGGATCGAAAGGCATGACCAACCAGCAAACCCACAGCCGTCACCAGC
>JAYURE010000108.1:0-6125 GCA_043756345.1 Deinococcales bacterium
TCGTTTTCTTGTTTCAGGAATTCATTTTCCTGTTTGAGTTTGCTCGAACCCGCCATGTCAGAGTGTATCGCACCCGCAACCCGACGCTAATCAAGTACATGGGTAGTTTGTCGGGCACGTTGATTTCTACAATTGCACTTTTCGCGCTTGAGCCTTTGTCGTTTGTGGCGGTCAGGGTGAAACTGCTGGTGCTGTTCACCGTCAGTGCTTTGCTGTTTTTATCGCCTGTGACCGTGCCGATACCACCATCAATCTCGAGTTTGCTGGCCCCTGTGACCTCCCAAGAAAGCGTAATCGTGCCTGGTGTTTGACTGGTGTCCGGGCTGGCTTTGAAGAATTGAATCACGGGTTTGTCAGTGGTTGGGGCTGGCGTGCTGGTGCACGCGGCAATGATGGCTGCAAGTCCGAGCGTGGCGAATGCCGTCCATTTCATCGTTGACCTCCGACGCTCGAGTGAATGGTTGCAACCCATGAATTTGAGCAAGTTCATGGCATGTGCATCTCAGGCGCGTAAGGGTAACTGTAGTCCCGGTGCCGTCATCTGGTCGTCAGAAAAACGTCACATACATTCTCGGAAACGCAGTCATGGGGATACAATCATGAGTCGAGCCTGCATTCAAAAAGCCTGCATTCAAAAGGAGGTAGGCTCGAGACGGAGTAGATTTTCCGATTCTCGAGCCTGCCTTTTCGTGTTGGGTTTATTGCAGTTTGATGATTTTGGCCACACTGGGTACGCCGTCGCTGTCGATGGCGAAGACCATGTAATGACCGGGTGTGGCATAGGCGCGTTCGCCGTCGCTCGGTACGGTCGCGGTCAGGCTTGTTCCACCTGTGGTGAAGGTCAGTTCGTTGAAATTCTGATCGAAGTTGCGTGCATGCGTGACCGCACCGAGTTTGATCATGGTCACTCGAGCGATGGGTTTAGCGGTCGCAGCGAGCGTTGCCGTGATCTTCAAATCCTGGCCGTAACCGATGCTGGTGTTCAGGTCAATCGCCGTGCCTGAAGTGGTGGTGACGCTGGTGATCACGGGGCGTGATGTGACTTCGGTTTGGCCACCGCTGCCGTCGGGTTTGAACAGGTATGGCGGTTTGTAGTATTCGATGTTGCTCTGGTCGCCATTGGTTTGGCAGCCACCGCAGCTTCCGCCTCCGCCGATCAGGATTCGTCCATCTGGGAGCAGCAATGCAATCGAGTGGTAGCCGCGTCCGACATTCATGTTGGCCAGCGTCACGAAAGTATCGGTTTTGACGTTGTACAACTCCAGTGGGTAGGCGTATGGCGCTAGATTATGGCCTGATTTTCCGCTCGAGCCGCCTGAGATCAGCACGTCACCGGTGGGCAGGATGGTGGTGCTGAGGTGACGGCGAGGATTGTTCATGTCTGGGGTCGGATCGAAGGTTGGTGTGTCGTTGTTGATGTTGACAACCACACCGCTGCTTAAGGGGAATCGGCCTGTGCCGTCGCCACCGTTGCCACCGACGAGCAAGATTTTGCCGGGTGCGAACATTGTGGCGCTGCCGTAATCGCGGGTGATGTTGTCTGGGCGTTTGTTGAGTTTGCGCACCTCGCCGGTTCCACCCGTTTTGAAGGCGTACAGCGTCGGTTCTGGACCGATCCGTACAACTTCGCCGTTTGGTCGGGGGTACATGAACGGGTAGTACGAGAGTGCGCCGGTGTCGGTGACTTTGGCGTTGTCCAATGTTCGCCAGCCGCCACCAGTGTTGGTTTGCCAAACTTCGGGCAGGTTGTTGACCACGTTTTGAATGCTCGAGTAGCCTTCGGAAACCATGATTTCACCATTGGCGAGTGGTGTGGTGCTTGGATACCAACGCCCGGTGTGTTTCGCGTCTGCGTAGTACAGGTTCGGGTTGAAACCCGGGTCGCCTTTCGGGTTGCCAACTGCGTCGGGCAATGTCGTAGCGAACATGCTCGAGGTTGGTGAGATGGTTCCGTTGGGTCCGGCTGCGGAATCGTAGATGTTGGTGTCAGGCACACCTTGGAAGTTGTCCCAGTGTCCACCGGCGATCAGCAATCGACCATCTGGCAGGTGTGAGAATCCGGCACAGAACAGCGTGGTTTGGGTTCTGAGGTTGCTGCTCAGGGTTCCAGCACCGCTTTGGCTGGGGTCCAAGACAAGGCTGTTACCGCCGACGTTGTAGTTGTTGCCGCCGCCCCAGGCGTACACTTTGCTGTTGGGCATCAGGGCTGCGTGAATGGGCATCAAAGGCCATTGATAGAGCGGTGAGACTGCCCCGACAACGCCGCCGGGTGGTACTGGCGGGTCGTTGTTGATGATGTCGCTGTCCACCACAACCTCGAGCCGGTCCACGTTCATGACCGATGTTGCACCCGCTGCGAGCGAATCGAAGGACAGCACCAATTCGGATGCGCCTGGTTGAATGGGCACCACGACGGATTCTTCGCGCCATACGGTGTTGCCGGTGCTTGCCTTGACGGTGGCTTTGTCGATCAGTTTGCGTCCACCCAACCCGAGTGAGAATTTGCCGCCCGCCACACTCGAGGCGTACCAGACTGATACTTTGAACAGTTTCCTGGTTTGTGTCACGTTGAAGCTGTATTTCAGGGTTTCGTCTGGTTGCGTGTTGGTCACAAATTGGTCTTGGCCTTGCACATCAACGTCCACATTGCTGATCCGAGTGCCTGTTCCAGAGTTGCCGGGTGTGGTGTCGGTGTAAGCGAATACTTCGCCGCCACGGTCGAAGTGTTCCGCCTCGAGCCTGAATGGGACGTTTGGGGCTGTGAGGCTGTAGGGCAGGTTTTTGGCTGGTTTGGTCAGTTTGAACGAGTCGATCATCACGGCGCTCGAGCCGTTCAGGTCGGCAATCACGACGCGCAGTTTGTGTTCCCCGGCGGGCAACGTCAGGACGGGCAGGGTGAAGGCTTTAAAAGTATTTCCGGTGGCGGTGGCGGCCAAGTCCGTGTTGTCTACGGGGTTGCCATCCAACTCGAGGCGCAGTTTGGCTCCGGCGTTGGCGTTCAAGTTGAAGGTCAGGTCAAAATCGTTGGCTTGTGCGAGTTTCAGGCTGTACTCGCCGGAACCTTCATTGCTGGTGCTGCGCAACGAGCATGGCCCACCGGAAAGTTTGCGGCGTTCTATGCCTGTGGTGGCGCTCGAGTAATCTTCGGCCTGGACTGTTGCGCCGGTGGCGCTGACGTCTGTTGTTTTGCTGCTGCCGTTGCAGAGGGTTGGATCAACCGGTTCGGGTCCAGGACAGGCCATCAGCAGCACGGGCAGGATCAGTGCGGCGAGGCTCGAGGTGATGGTCCGGGTGTTGATGGTCATGGGTTTCCTTTGGAGCACCATTGCAGCGATGAGGTTGTTGATGGGGGTGCGACTTTTTGTCTTAAGATTTGACGCACGGTTTAAGAGGCGCAGTGAACTTCATTAAACGATTGTTTCTTAATTTAGACTGAAATTTGTCTGTTTATACGTCAAACACAGGTTACTTCGTTTACGAAAGTATTGGCTGAAACTCGGGCGAATCACTGCATTAAGAAATCTTTAGTTTTGATCTCGAGTTTTCGGTCGAGTCTGCAAAACGCTCACCCGTCCCATTTCGCTTCTGGGTACAGTTTGGCGTGCCTCGAATTCGTTTGTTAACCATCCTCTTCGCGCTCACCATCGGTATCGCGTTCGCCCTCAGTGAATCCGTTGGGGCTTACACGGTCAAACCGGGCGATACGCTTTCCAGCATCGCTCGAGCCTCTCAGACGGATGTGACAACCCTAAGACGTTTGAACAATTTGTCTTCCGATGTCTTAGAAGTCGGCATGAAGCTCGAGGTGCCGGGTACTCAGCAAGCAGATGCCACGATCCTGCGTGTCTCGAACAATGGCGTGACCTTGACGCACAAGGCCAGCGCGAAACCGGGAGAACCCGTCACGATCCGAATTTCAGGCAGCCTCGAGAAACCGATGGTGCTCTGGGGCGTGGGTCGCCCGAATGTCGAAACACCTGGTCAGGGAAAAGCAGGCACCTTGCTCGAGGGTGAAATGCAATTGGTGATGGTCCGTGATGGCAATCAATCGAATGGACAGAATTGGGTCGGTGTGGGCCGCGATATTCTCGGAACTCCCGCCGAGACCGTCAAACTCGAGGTGCGGGCCGGTTCGCAAACCCTGACCTCGAGCCTGAAACTCTTGGGTGATCCGCGCCCATTGCAGGATGTCTTCATGTCCAAGCAAGTCATGGCGACCCTGACCGATGAGAACCGCACCCGTGAACGCACGATCCTGACCGCCGCGTACAGGCTCTCGGAATCCACACCTCGAGCTTGGACGAAAGCCTTTGCCTGGCCGGTTCCAGACCGGCAGATCAGTCCATTCGGGCAGAACCGACGCTACGAACAGGGCGGCGAATTGAACTTTCATTACGGCGAGGATCTGGTCGCGCAGATCGGCGCACCGATCAAAGCCAGCAACGACGGAACCGTGGTGATCGCCGGTTGTTACCCGATCCGAGGCTGTCTGACCGGCATAAACCATGGCGCGGGCCTGGTCAGCACGTACTTTCACCAATCCAAGATTTTAGTCAAGATCGGTCAGAAGGTCTCGAGGGGTGAATTGATTGGCTTGGCGGGCAAGACCGGCTTCGCCAACGGCCCGCATTTGCACATCGAATTTCGTGTGCGCGGCGAAGCCACCGATCCGAGGGTCTGGATGGGGAAGCTTTGGCCTTGAGAGCGAGTGAAAAGTGGAAAGTGCAAAACCAAGCTCGAGGTTGAAGCTTTTGACCTGGGCTGTTTCTTTTCACTTTCAACTTTGCACTGGTCTTCCCCTGTCAAACATCCCTGTGTCAAAACGCTCGAGACGCTAAACTGAAGCCATGAGCGCGAGTCCACAGCCATTGACCCTCGAGCATTTCGTACAGGGCGATTCCAAACAGGCGAATTTCTTGAATGCGGACGAGTTGATCGCCGGGTCTGACATTTGCGTGCAGTGCGGCTTGTGCCTCTCGGTCTGCCCGACGTACCAGCACACCGGCGAGGAAATTCAAAGCCCGCGTGGTCGCGTGATGTTGTATCGCGCCGCCGCCGAGGGTCTGACCAAAGATTACGAGGTCGTGCTCGAGGCGGCTTACGATTGCTTGGATTGTCGTGCCTGCCAAACCGTTTGTCCGAGTGGGGTCAAACCTGGCGAGATGTCGGTCGAGACGCGGATCGCGTTGCAGGATGGCAAGGTTCCGGCTGGACATTTGGGCCTCAAAATCACGCTCGAGGTTTTTAAACGGCCTTGGGCGATGGATGTGCTGAACTTTGGCGTGCGCACGTATCAGGTCACGGGTTTGCAAAAATTTGTGCGTTCCACGAAAATCCTCGAGAAATTGAATTTTAAGAAACTTGCCGAACTCGAGAACATCTGCCCAGCGAACGTTGCGCCCGCCATGCGTTTGCGTACCGCGCCGGTCACGCCCGCAATTGGAGAGCAACGCGGACGGGTCGCGTTCTTCCTCGGCTGCCTGATGAATGCCTTTTACAGCGAAGCCTCGAGCGCCACCCTCAAAGTTTTGACCCTGAACGGTTTTGAGGTCGTCACGCCTCGAGACACGACCTGTTGCGGCGCACCACACATCGAAGAGGGCGACCGTGAAGGTTTCGATCAGGTCGTCAAACGCAACTTGGATTTGTACGACACGTTGGATGTGGACGCGATCATCACCGATTGTGCCGGTTGCGGCGCGGAACTCAAAAAATACGTCAAGTATTACAAAGACGATCCCGAGTACGCCGCCAAAGCCGAACGCTTCTCGAGCAAATCCTATGGCATCTCAGAATTCCTGAAAAAACAGGGCTTGCGTGGCTTGCCCGAAGGCACACTCGAGCAGGTCGGTGCGGGCTCGAGCGTCACGTACCAGGATGCCTGTCATTTGTGTCACGGTCAGAGTATCTGCAATCAACCCAGGGAATTGTTGAAAGAAAACCCAACCGTGGAGTACCGCGAACTCGAGAACGCCAGCGATTGTTGCGGCGGCGGCGGCATTTACAACATCACGCACCCAGAGATGAGCGCCAAGATTCTGTCCAGCAAGATGGAGCGCGTTCGGGAGACTGGCGCACAAATTCTGTCCGTTGAGAATCCTGGCTGCCTGTTGCAACTCGAGGCT
>JAYURE010000109.1:0-2242 GCA_043756345.1 Deinococcales bacterium
GCAAGCCCAAATCACGGCACAGATCAACTCTCGTTCGGTGTTTGGTGTGATCACACTCGAGGGTGGACGGGTTCTGCCTTTTCGGGTCAAACCCGCAGATGGTCTGGCGGGTCTGTACCGCAGCGATGACATGGTTGATGCGCAACGTTTCCTGGGTGGTTGGGTGGTCCTGCCCGATGGTCAACAACGCGGTGCGGTCATTGGTGGTGGCAGCACCCGTCCGGGCCGCAGGCTCGAGTTCAGGCAGGGTGTGGTCGCGGCGAATCTGCTGGAGTTGGCCGGTCTGAAACCATTTCAAGTCACAGCGGCATTCATGGCTGGACAGTAATTCCAAACCTGTGATCCAGAACCTGTGATCCAGAACCTGTGATCCAGAATTGAACGCTCTTATTCGAGAAATCAGGCTCGAGGCTGTTGTAAAAATGCCCGCCACGATTCGGGAAGGTTCTCGCCAACTTCACGCAGTTGCACTCGAGCGTTCGCATAGGTGCGTTCGAGTTTGTTCAGGTCAGCATGAACCTCGAGTGCCCGCAGGTGATAACGCAACGCTTTGTGATCGTAAGGGTCGCTTTCGCGCATGATGTCGGCCAGCCTCGCCGCCTCGAGCGGATCGCTTTCGAGCAACGATTCGACGCTCAGTTGTAACGCCTGACCGAGGGCGTCACGCAGGGCTGGTGCGATGTCTTCGGACAAATCGCTGAGCAGCGGGCCGCGCCACAAGTGGGTCGCACCGGAGGCCAAGAACAATTCCGCATCGGTCTCGAGCGTCCCGAGCGCATAGCCATCGCTGACGCGCAGGACGGCTGGCTTCCCGAGGCTGTTTCGGGTTCGGAAGACCAATTGTTTTAACGCGCCCGCACCCATACTTTCTTCGTGTTCCGGGTAGAGCGAGTCCAACAACTCGAGGCTTTTGACGCCTTCACGTCCGGTCAGTCGGGCCTCGAGCAACAGGGCAAGGAGGATTTTGCCTTGCAGGGCCGGTGGTGTGATGGTCTCGTTGTTGCTTTCCAATCGGAACGCCCCGAGCACGTGCAGCCGTGCCGTTCCAGTCTGTGGTGTTTTGGCGGAATTGGATAGAACTGTTTGCTTGGGTTTGGTTGGATTGGGTTTGGCTGGATTTGCCTCGGACACCTGCGGAAAGTAGCGTTTGGCCACCGCCTGCCAGCCAGGATAGGTGCTCAGCCCCTCGAGTCGTGTTTGGACGGTACTGAGGTCATGCCCGATGCGGTCCGCTTCCAACGCCAAGCGGTGCGCATACGCCTGGTGTCCAAGCGCCTGCATCTGCTGACTGGCGGCCATGATCTGTTCACGACCTGTTTCAACCTGCCCGAGTCGCTCGAGGGCCAATCCTTGAACCCAGTGTGCCGCGATGCGCATCGGTTCGAGTTTGAAAGTCCGCGCCAAGCCTTCGAGTTCGTCGCTCATGCTTTGCGCCCGTTCGGGCCGACCATGCACGGCTTCGGCCCAAGCGCAATAAAATAAGGTTTGCGCCAGATTTGCCGGATTTTGCACCTGCCGTGCCGCCCGTTCGGCCGCCTGAGCGTGACGTAAGGCCAGGGCCGCTCCGTGCGGTGGTCCCCACTCGAGGTACAACTGAACCAAACCTTGTTCGGCCAGACTGAGCATTCGCGGATTTTCGCCCTTGAGTGCCGCCCCAACGTTGATGCGTTCAAGCACGGCGCGGGCCTCGAGCAGCATCTCTTCGGACCGTTCAAACTCGGCCTGCGCAATCAGGTACGTGCCGAGGTTGGTTTGCGTCTCGGCAAAACTGCGGCCATCGCCGTGTTCACTGTGATGCGCCAAGACCACCTCAAGATCGTCAATGGCCGCCGTGAAATCCCCGAGTCGGTAGCGAACCATGGATCGGTTGGCGAGCGTGGCCACGCGCCTGGCTTGAACCAATGAACCCGCAACCCCGGGTGGATCGAGTGGGTCAAGCTGATCAAACGCCGCAAGCGATTGCGAGAATCCTTCGGCGGCGGCCCGCAAGTCACCGGCATCCAATTCGACGATGGCGGCGGCACTCAGCACCCAGGCACGATCTTCGGCCACAAGTTTGGATTTAAGCACTTGCCGATACAGGTTTCGGGCCTGATCAAAACGTCCGAGTTGCACCAACGCATAGCCAACCCGAACGCGCAAGGTCACACTGGCCTGATGTTGCAATTTAGGGTTCGATTCCCAAATCTCGAGGACTCCCGAATCATCATCGAGTCGGTAACGGGCCTCTAAGAGCACTTCA